>CAYOVC010000013.1:0-18414 GCA_964407305.1 uncultured Bacteroidaceae bacterium
GCTGCCTTCAGTCCTTTAGATAATATCTCCTTTTTTTATGGGTGTTCCGTCGGGAATATCTGCCTTTACCTGTAGCACCGGATCAGCTATGAAGAGGATCTGTTTTGCGATCTCCACACCGGCAACAATACCGCTCTCTTTTACCAGTAGTTTTGCTGAACCCAGTGCTCCTGCGGGGATCGTTCCGAGGGTGGTATGATCACCTGTACCGATGTCTTCCCTGAACCAGCGTGCGATTAATTCGTCGGATGGCAACATAAATATCTATTCAGTTTTTTCGATGTGAAGATAATAGATATACTTTTTCTTTTTCAACTCCATAAAGTAGATATTGATGTTAAAAGAGTCTTTGGTCGTTCTCATCGTTCCAAGTCCATACTTGGTGTCCGGTTTGAAGTCTTCATAGTTTACATCAAAGGAGATGGGGGGATTATTATTGAAAAAATCCTGCATGATCCTTGTGGCCTGGTTTTTGCTGATAATCTGTGTTTCCGTGAGGATCTGTATCTCGACACTGTTATGGAAGAATGTGGAGAGTTCCCGGGCATCCCCGGTTTTGAATGCATGAACGATGCCCTCTGGGACCAACTGTGAGTTTCCGGCCATACCGGGAAGAAGCAGCGCGATAACAATAATGAATCTCTGCATTATACTAGGTTGTTCATACTTTTTGTCCGGGTTATTGCGCAAAAAGTGCGAATTAAAGTAAGTTTGTAGAGTGCATGCAATAATCGGACCAAATCCGGGCAGATGCAAGTTATAAAAAAACAGCAAAGATTCGCTAAAAATGAGGATGACAGTGATGTTTACGGGAAAAACAAAGGAGCAATACCTGGAGGAGGGTGTCGGAGAATACCTGAAGCGGATCGGGAGGTATGTGCCACTGCATTGTATCACTGTTCCTGACCCGAAGGTATCCGGTAAAGCAGGACAGGAGACGGTTAAGAAGGCCGAAGGTGAGCAGATCCTGAAACGGATCGGTCAGTCAGAATATGTGATCCTGCTGGATGAATCCGGAAAGATGTTCGGGTCCGCCGGGTTCGCGAAGTATCTTGAGGGACTGGAGGGCCGGACCGGACATGTGGTCTTTGTTATTGGCGGGGCATATGGATTTTCCAAAGAGGTGGATAACAGGGCAGACGCAAAACTCTCACTGTCGCGGATGACCTTCTCGCACCAGATGGTCAGGCTTATATTTACCGAACAGTTATACAGGGCGCTTACTATTTTAAAAGGTGAACCGTACCATCATTCATGACCGTTATGAGAAAACAGAAGGAACATGTATTTAATCCTTTGGCAAGAAAGATCGCACCTGCCATTACACTTTCGGTATTTCTGCTTTCGTTGCTGGCAACAGGAATCCTGCAGCATCAGTACTACCATAAAACATACGATAAAGAGGATCTGCTGTTGTTTGAATCGACATTGAAGCAGAAGGAGCTGACCCTGAAAGGGGTTTTTGAAGGGTTGACTGATGAATTTGTTACAGGGGAGCCCGTTGAGGTACTGAATGATGCATCTGAACGGTTGAAAGGGTTGGCAGAACAGGAGGATCTGTATATTTTCTATTTTAAAAACGGAAGATTGCGATACTGGTCGGATCATTCCGTACCGCTCGGTATACGGCTCACATCGAAGCTTATGTCGCCTTTGGTACAAACCTTGAACGCGACCTATGTGGCAGTCCATCAACCGGTTGAAAATGGTATGCTACTTGGGCTTATCCTGATCAGAACCGAATATCCATACGAAAATGATTACCTGAGAAGCGCATATCAGAAGGATTTTGAACTTGATCCCGGAATTGACCTTGTCATCAACCCGAATAAGGACCTTTTTGATGTTACCAATGAGAAAGATGAATACCTCTTTTCGCTTGATCTTGGAGACCAGCTTAAAAAGAACCGGTTGAATGTTACAGTATCGATGTTCCTTTTTATGGTGGCATTGATCTCTATGTTTGTTTTTCTCGCTTTGAAAACGGATGCTGTGAAATCGGGTTCTCAGCGACTGATCTGGTTCTTGATTGGTAGTTTTGCATTGATCTGCCTGTTTGCCGGAGTGAGGTATTTTGAGATACCAGCAATTATATTCGAATCCGAATTCTTCAGTCCGGCGGTTTACGCCAGTCTGCAATTTTCATCGCTGGGCCATTTGTGGGTATTTATGGTGGTCCTTTTTATGGTTACACTGCTGCTGTACTGGTTTTTTTATCGCAGCGGAGAACTTCCTGTTGCTTTGCGGTTTTCCGCTCCAATGCTTCTTATTCTGCTCTCTTCAATTGCATTTGCCTTCGCACATCATCTTGGCAGATCCCTGGTGATGGATTCAACGATCTCATTTGAGGCCTATAAACTGAATTCCATCAATCAATTTACATTCATCGGATTATTGATTCTTGTCATGGCCAACATGATATTCGTTTTGCTTTTTGATAAGGCCATGCTTTTGTTAAAGCACCCATTAAAAACAGGCACCTATATGCTGATTCTGCTGCTTGCGGCAGGGGTCCAAATTCCCTTTTTACTGCAATCCGGTTGGCCTGCAGAACCTGTTAACCTGCTGTTTTTAACCGGTTTCATGGTCTATATGATCTACCTGGGACGAAAAAGTGCAAGGATAAAATTCTCCCGGTTCGTGGTACTGTTATTTATGTTTACTTTTTATTTTACACATGACCTTCAAAAGAATGCATCGCATAAGGTTGAATCTCAGAAGGAGATTGAACTTGCAAAATTATCCTCTGAACATGATGCTGTGGCCGAAATGCTCTTTGCCGATTTGTCGGACCAGCTGCGTACAGATAGCCTGCTGATTGCCAGGTTAAAGTATGAGATCATTGATATTGACAGGGTTTTTGAATACCTGCAAAGGGCCTATTTTTCCGGATACTGGACGAAATATGACCTGCATATAACGATTTGCCGTCCGAGCGACAGGGTTTTTATAGAGCCGCCTGTGGGTGAGTGGTTTCCATGTTATGAATTTTTTGACAACATGATTCTGGAGGCGGGACTTCCGATCAGGCAAAGCGACTTTTATTACCAGGATAACCTGAACGGCAGGATATCTTATATCGGAGCGATTCCGTATGTTATCGGTGATGATGAGATCTCCCTGTTTATTGAACTCGATTCAAAGATTATCTCGGAGGAGTTGGGATATCCCTCCTTGCTTTTGAGGGAGCGGCAGGAGCAGAAATTTGATTTTTCATATGCCAAATACAACGAAGGAAAGCTGATTACCAGCAACGGTGACTACAGCTACAGGCAAACATCCTGGTTTTATACCACTGGGAACGAGACATACGAATCTTTCCGTTCAGAGGGTTATGACCACTCTATTTATAATGTAGATGAAGAGAACACCGTAATCGTAAGTACGCCGTCGGTGCAGTTTGTTGAAAAGGTGATCTCGTTTTCCTACCTTTTTGCATTTCTGTTTATCGTATTCTCCCTGGCATACCTGGTTGCTTTTGCATCGCATATCAGGGCTAATGTCACCTGGGATTTCAAAAACAAAATCCAGTACTCGATGATCGGTGTTTTGTTTTTTACCTTTATTGTGATCTGTTCCGGAACCATCTATTTTGTGATTCAGCAATACAGGATGAAGCACCAGGACAACCTTGAGAATACAATGCGATCACTTTATATAGAACTGGTCCACAAGGTGGAACACGAAGCTGATCTCCGCAACTGGTCGTCCGACAGCTACTACAACCTTGATGAACTGCTGAGAAAATTCTCCAATGTGTTTTACACCGATATCAACATGTACGATGAGGACGGATTATTGCTGGCAACTTCCCGCAGTGAAATATTTGATCAGCAGTTCCTGAGTATACGGATGCACCCCGAGGCTTATGACAAGCTTTCCCGGGAGGATTATTCGGTCTTTATTCATACAGAAGAGATCGGTAGCATGAAGTACCAGTCGGCCTATGTTCCACTGTTGAACAGCGAGAATAATCTCCTGGCCTACCTGAATCTTCCCTACTTTACGGAGCCGGAGTTGCTGGCACAGGAGGTGACAAACCTGGTCGTTGTGATCCTCAATACCTATGTTATCCTGCTATTGCTGGTTATCTTCCTGGGGGTATTTCTTGCTGATCGCATTACGCAACCGTTGAGGTTCATCCAGAGCAGGATCGCCCAGCTTAGCCTGAGCAAGAACAATGAGAAGATCGTATACAGTGGGAATGATGAGATCGCGGGACTGGTTGATGAATATAATTACATGGTCGATGAGCTGGTTAAGAGTGCCGATCTGTTGGCCCGCAGCGAGAGGGAATCGGCATGGAGAGAGATGGCAAAACAGATCGCTCATGAGATCAAGAACCCGTTAACACCCATGAAGCTGAACGTGCAGCATATGCAGCGATTGGTCCGGGAAGAGGGGGCCGACATCGCCGGACAGGTTGAGAAGGTGAGTCAGTCGCTCATAGAGCAGATTGATTCCCTGACCTTCATTGCCAATGAGTTTTCAGATTTCGCTAAAATGCCCAAGGCGAGAAACCGGAAGATCAACCTGGTTACAAAACTCCGCAATGTGGCCAACCTCTTTGAGAACAGCGAGGGATTTAAAATCGGCCTTCAATTGGGAGGGTTGACTGAGGTCTATGCTTACGGTGATCCTGCACAGTTTCAGCGAATGGTCATCAACCTCGTGAAAAATGGTATTCAGGCCATACCTGAGGACCGTGAGAAGAAAATATCCGTTGCGATGGAGATATTGCCCGGTAAAGAGGTTCAGATAGCTGTTACAGATAACGGAAAAGGGATCCCCGAATCGATCAGGGAGAAACTGTTTCATCCGAATTTTACGACCAAAAGCGGGGGTATGGGGATGGGGCTGGCAATCTCCGCGAGCATCGTTCAATCGATGGGTGGAGAGATCTGGTACGAAACCGATGCAGGCAAGGGAACGACATTTTTTGTAAAAATTCCGATGGTGGATTAACCTGTTTTTAACGGCAGGCGCGACGTTAAAAAAAAAATGCTGAATGAGAATGATTTTTTTTCTATCTTAGATTTCGAATTCTATGGGAAAAAAGGCACCGTATACATCTTTCCGGACAAAGGCTTTGTCTCTAATGCTTTTATGGGCATTCTGCGGCAGTGTTGTATCTGCTCAGACGGAACAACTTTCCGGGGTGGTGAACAAATACTCAAAGGTCCTGGAAATGTATGAGCGCCGGTCGGGAAGTCCGGTGAATGCAGTGAAGGTTACCCGGCCCGACTCCTTTTCCGTGGGTGATGTGGTGATGCTCTATGCACCAAAGGGATGGGATATCGACCTTTCGGACGGAGGTGCTGCACCAGTGCCCCATCCAAATACTGCGGCATATTCAATCAACAAGGTCGATAGCATTCTGATGCCAGATAGTATTGTTGTATTTGTTGCGCCGACACCTTTCAAAGCTCCGATGTTGACAGGAGAGATGGCCCAGTTGATTTATGTTCCTAAACTGAAGAATGCTGTTGTTGACGGAACCCTGCTCGCGGAGGAGTGGTCACAGGTAACCGGTGAGGGAGGAGTGATCGCACTGTTCGTTGAGGGGAAGCTGACCCTCGAAGCAGATATTGATGCATCAGGTAAAGGGTTTGAAGGTGCCGATCCCTCCTCCGACAATTATACCGGTGACTGTTATGAGGACGATCCTCCGTTGTACGGAGAGGGGTTTTATGATATCTCCGACATGCATTTGGCGGGACTGAAGGGAGAGGGTGCAGCTGTTACAACTTTTAACCTGATGCGTGGCAGGTTCCCGGTTTTCAATGGTGGCGGCGGTGGCAATGCCCGCTATTCAGGTGGTGGTGGCGGAAGTAACTATTCAGCTGGCGGTAGTGGTGGTGGCCAGTCTACAGGAATATGTGATGCCATTTCGATCACCAAAGGCAGGGGCGGAATTGGTTTATCGACAGATTTTTACACGAATGATTTATTGAGTCCTGTGAACAGGCTCCATTTCGGCGGAGGTGGCGGAACCGGCACCCAGGAACCGGCAGTACCTGCCACAAAAGGGGGTGATGGTGGCGGGATCGTGGTGATTATTGCCGATACCATCGAAGCGACCAATGCGGTGGCTATCCGATCGAACGGGGAGAGTGTAACGGCCAATGCCAAGCCGGCGGTGGCGGTGGCGGTGGCGGCGGGGCCATTGTACTCGATGTATCGCACTACAAGGGCCATGTGAACCTCGAGGCAAAAGGGGGAAAAGGCGGGAATACCGATAACACTTACTTTACCGGTCCGGGCGGCGGTGGCGGTGGTGGAATTTATTGGCTGAGCCTGAAGAGTGATACTACATCGCTCCACACCAATAACACATCTAGTGGGGGCGGTTTGTGGTTGAACGGGTCTGGAGTTGGGCTTCCGGGATTCGCTGCGGAACGACTGTATGATCTTGTGCCCCCATTGAACGGGTTCTTGTTCAACTCCCTGCCAAACAACAGGTTGGTTTGCACGGATGAAACTTCCGATACATTGTTCGCTTCCAAACCCAAGGGAGGCGACGGAACCTATACCTACCAATGGCACTTCAAACATCCCGATTCGCTTACCTGGGACAGTATGGCAGTGGATACTTTCCAGTATTTTGTTTTCAAGGGACCGCCGCAGGAGCCGGTGGAGCTCAGGAGGATCGTGAGGAGCGCCGGACTGGAGGAGGGATTTGATGTATCTATTATCTATAATGTTACACCAAGAATTTGGGGGAACATGATTACTGCCCCTGATATTATCTGCTCCGGACTAACCGCCGATCCGCTTGTACAATTTGCCGATTCGACCCTCAGGGGGGCATTGATGGAGTCGCCGGATACCGATACGACCTTCAAATGGATCAGACGGGCAGCATCAGCCGCTCCTGACGACTGGCTGGAGATCCCGGGGGCATTGGGACAGACATTCACCCCGTCGGGCGACACGGAAACTGCGCTCTACAGCCGGGTGGTCTATTCCGGCGTATGCGACGACACAAGTAATGTGATCCAGATCACTGTCCTTCCGACAATAACCAACAACACGATCGGTGATACCGATACGATCTGCTTTGGTCAGCAACCCTCCGACCTGACCGGTACACTCCCTGAAAATGGTGATGGTAGCTACACCTTTGTCTGGCAGGTGAGCGACGACCTTGCGAGCTGGGGCGATTCACTGGTTACCGGGGTGAACGATGATTTCAATATGGCGACCTGGGATGCAACCAGGTATGTGCAACGGACCGTATATTCGGGCGCCGACAGTGCGTGTGTGGATGTAAGCGACCACCTGACCATCACGGTTCTCGATCCGGTCTCCAACAACAGGATGCGCTTCGACGGAACGCCGGTAATAAATCTCGATACAATCACCATATGCCAATTTGATCAGCTTCCGCTCGGAGGGCTCGGCGGAACGATTCCCGGCGGAGGTGACGGGATTTACCGATACGTCTGGCAGGTGCGTGACAAAACCAATCCTTGGGGCGATTCGGCCAGCAATGCACCGGGAACGAAATTCAACCTGGAGGCTTTCGATGATACGACCTACATCAGGCGCATGGTGCTTTCAGGCTCAGATGATGTCTGCCGTGATTACTCCGATTCCATCGTTGTCGGAGTTGTCTGGCAGATCACGGACAATACACTTACAGCAACACCCGAAACCTTTTGTCAGGGCGACCTTCTGCCAACCCTTACTGCAACAGAACCCTCCGGGGGAGCTAATGGGATCGGGAGATTGTGGGAATACAGAACGGAAGAGGGTAACTGGGGCCCGGTTCCGGGGAACCCCTCGGTACAGAATTATGATTATCCGGAAAAACTACCGGAGACCCTCTACTTCAGAAGGTATGCATGGTCGGAGCCTGCCGACAGCGTCTGCTTCAGCTATACCGACGCTGTGAAAATTACGGTGCAGGACAGCATCCTGAACAATGACATACTGCTGATCAACGATGTGCCGCTGAACGACCTGGTGGTTAATTCGATGATCGTAGACTCTGTCTGCGCCGGGCTTGATCTTGTTCTTGAGGGAACCTCGGATGTTCAGCTTACAGGGGGCGATGAAACCAACTATGTCTATGCCTGGGAGGAGAGCAGTCACGCCGATTTTTCTGTTATTACCGGCACCGGTAACAGTCCGGGTTATGCGAGGACCGATTTTCGCGATTCAGCATTCTTCCGCAGGGCTGTTATTTCGGGTGTCTGTTCCGACACGGCATTCCTGCTGGTGCAGCCGATCATGCTTCCATCCGGAAAATTGAACCTGGCTGTAATGCAAGCCGATACCGTATGCGCCTCCGATGAGTTGCCTGTGGAACTAAGTATGTCGGAGCTGACCCTCGATCCGCTGTCAGCAAGGTATACGGTTCATGCCAGCTACCTGTCGCCCAATTTTTCAGGCGATGACAATTTTACGTTCAGCCGGAATGCTCTTGGCCCCATACCATTCTTTGTCGATACCGATTCTGCTGAGACATATGTGTATCAACTCGACAGCATTGTGGATGATCGTGGCTGCGTTTCGGAAACGGTTGATCCCAATGAACCGGCGATCATGGTATACTATTCTCCTGAAGCAACAATAACTCCCTCTGATAATGAAGTATGCGGTCCGGAAGTCAACCTTGTTGCGACCAACCAGGGAGGCGTCTCCTGGCGATGGCTCGCATCAACGGTGAAAAGCGATCTGGATGGTACAGATACTGTGACGATCAATGCGTCCGGACTGGAGGCTGGGGCGATGCTCGACCGCTGGTATAATGATACGGTGGTATTGAATTACGGATTCCTGCTGGAGACCAGTGGTACCATTGGCAAATCCTGCGCAGATACGGCCTGGGTGACTGTTACGCATTACCAGGAGCCGGAGCTGCTTCCCTATTTTATAAGAAATACAGTGGATGATTTTGGTGATAGTATTGCCTTTGACCAGGTCTATTTCAACGACCGGTACACGTTGAAGGTGGATCATGTATCGGCGTCTGGTAAGGGTGAATGGAGTATTGCAGAGGGAAGTCCGGGCAGCCTGGGTGCCGACCCGTTCAGCCCGCAAATGGATGTTGTGCTGGGTGAAATGCTGGATGAGGAGAATATATTTGTCTGGACCGTCTCAAATGGAGTCTGCGAAGAGCGCTCCGACAGGATGATTATAAAAAGGAGGGATGTGGATGTTTTCGAGGGGATCTCTCCCAATGATGACGGGCTGAATGATGTCCTGGCGATGCGGGGGATCAAATATGCCGACAAGATATCACTGAATGTTTTTAACAGTTGGGGAACACTCATTTTCAGTATGTCAGAGGCGGACGAGCTGCGTTTTGTCAACCTCGTTCCGGATGACCCGATGTCGGAGGAGCTACGGGTACTTTGGGACGGAAAGGTCAATGGAGTTGTGGTTCCTGATGGGACCTATTATTATACAGTACGGTTCACAATTAATGAGGGTACAGCCAGAGAGAACACCTATGAAAGAAAGAGCTTTTTGATTGTCAGCACACAGGATTCAGAATGAGGATAAAGATTGTCATAGCGGCTGTTGTTTTCTCTGCTTCACTCGGGGCGCAGGACCTTGACCTGCCCGATCTGAGCAATTACCAGCACAACTGGATGATCTACAATCCGGCGTTTACCGGTTCGCGGGAGGTGTCCAGCATCAGCCTCTTTTACAGGCAGATCGATTTTGTGGACCCGGCACCTGTGTACGGACAGCTCTCCTGGCACAGTCCGACCAACAACGAGAAGGTGGCGATCGGGGTTTCCTATTATAATGAAACCTTTCCCGGACATCTTTTCAACGGTTCCGGCACCTCGAGCCGCCAGTCGAAGGACAACCTCTACTTTAATTATGCCTACCGTATCTGGACCGGCGGGGGACGGCTCGCTTTCGGACTTTCAGCGGGCTTTACCGCCTATAGCCTGTCGTTCAGTCCGAATCTTTTACATCCAGGAGACGGTTTTCTTGAGCGGGAGGGCTTTGAAATGATTCCAAATATTGGGGCAGGGGTGCTCTATTACACTGAGGATTATTTTATTGGTTTTTCTATTCCCAAATTTTTAACCAGGGGAGAGACCCTGCAGGAGATCAGTCACGATTTCAAAGCTTACAGCAGCGTACTCACGGGAGGGTATGAATTCAGGATCAGTGATAATTTCATTATCAACCCATCTGCAATGCTGCTCTACAAATTGAACCAGCCGCTGAATGTGCAGGGAGGATTGAACTTTGGACTGTTTGATGAGAAGGTGTGGTTCGGCGCAGTGTATAAACGGCCCGATTTTGTTGCGGCGATCTTTAATATTGAATTGAGTCCTAAGATGATGCTGGGATATGCATTTTCATTTTCAGCCGGACAAACAAATAACTATTACGATAAGACACATGAACTGGTGTTCAGGTATGAATTCAAAAGGACCATACCATCTAACACCCCATTTTACTATTAGCGTGTGAGAAAAGTTGTTTCCATAACAGTGATTCTGATGTTTGCGTTTCAGGCAGCAACGGCCCAGTCATACTACAGGGTCAGCCGTTTGCCCATCTCCACAGGGACCTACTGGGAATCTGCACCTTTTCCCTATGGCGACAGCCTGGTCTATATCTCCAACAGACCATCCTCTTCATTTGTCAGGTATACCAATGAGGAAGACCAGCCATTCACCAATATTCTCTATGCAAAAAGAACGGGAGAGGATAACTGGGGAACGCCGGATTTTTTTTCCGGAACGATGCAAACGAATTTTGATGACGGGCCGGTGACTTTTGCACAGGACTTTCAGCTGGCTTGCTTTTACAGGGCCTATGTAGCCGAGTTGGGCGAAGCGGGACGGAGAAGCAATCCGAATGGCGGACTCTATTTTTCCAGTTTCGTGGATGGCGGTTGGACCGATCCGGAACCTTTCGAACACAACGATTATGACTACAGTTTCTATACACCTTACCTTACAGAGGATGGGATGACACTCTATTTTTCCGCCAACCTGGAAGATTCCAGGGGAGATTATGATCTTTATGTCTCGAGGCATGAAAATGGTGGATGGACCACTCCGGAGAATTTGGGTGACAGGGTAAATACAACGGGCCGGGAGTGGTTTCCTTACCTGCATGAAGAGACCGGCAGGATTTATTTCAGCAGCAGCGGACACGATGCAGTCGGGGGATTCGACATCTTCTATTGCAACGATTTTGGAGGTGCTTTTTATTCTGCGGTAAAATTGCCTCCTCCCATCAATTCGGGTGCAGATGACTACGGTCTGATCATGTCGGACGATTTCAGTGAGGGCTATTTCTCTTCCAACCGTATCGGGGGAACACCGGATATCTATCGGTTCAACTCCACAATCCCAAAGTTTGAGTATCCCCGGCCGCTACAGCGTAACAGGTTTTGCTTCAGACTCAGGGAGAACTCGCTCGATACGATCGACTATTCCCTGTTTTCCTATGAATGGGCGATCAATGATACGCTTTTTATTCCCGGACATGATATAAAATTCTGTTTTCCCGGTCCGGGTGACTATTATCTGAGTTTTAATGTGACCAACAGGCTCACTGATTCGGTGGATTACGATGTGGCAAGCCTTTTTCTGCAGTTGCAGCTGGTGGAGCAACCGGTTATTACAGCACCGGATACGGTCCTGGTCAACGAAACTGTTTACTTCAGCGCTGAAGAGACATACCTGCCGGAATTTGATATTAAAGAGTATTACTGGGATTTTGGAGATGGCACGAAGGTCACAGGAAAAACAACAACGCATATGTTTACTTATCCCGGCGAGTTCAGGGTCATTTTGGGCCTTGAAGAACGGGTTAGAAGTCACCGGACAGAGCCTGAAAGGGTCGCTGTATATAAAAAGATTACTGTAGTCGCTGAGGAGTGATCTGATGCACAATTCATGCTAATTGTTTTTATTTGCACGAATTTTGTATATTTTTAAACCAATTGTGCAAGATATAGGTAAATGAAAGGATTAATTTTAGGCATATTATCAATATGGATTTTTCCGGCAGCTTATTCTCAGCCTGTTCCAAGTGAAGAGGAAAATATTCCTTTCCTGATGACTTTTGGCAATGAGGCTGATATCAGCTGGGGAGACGATGATTTTTCACAGGCATTTTTCCTCCTGGTCCCGTCAGATTATAAAAGGCAGTTGTTTATTCGTGTTTTTGATCCGGATATCGGGGGTAAGTATGATGAGATCAGGGGTAACTGGAATTCGAAATGCAGTTTTGAGGTGTTTGGAGGTGAAGGATGTCACTCTGAGGATGACGCCAGGGAGACCTCTCCATTTGGCAATTATAAAAGTGGAACGCTGCTGGGAATGAAAGTATTTGGAAATGAACCGAGGTACGATGACTCCTGGTATACGTTCGGTCCGTTTAACCCGGAAGAGGGAGAGTACAGTGAGGTGTTTGACGGATACATTTTCAAGGTGATCTGTGAAGGCATCTCCGGCGACGATGGAAATATGTACCGCTATTACCTCAGCACGAGCGGCACCGAGAATATCCCTATTGAGGGGGCCAATGCCTTTGCCTATGAATACTCGTTCAGGATGCATAATGATCCGTATGAGGTATCGCATATTTACCCGTATATTACTGAGGGAACTGTGACAGTGAAAATATCGAATTTTGATTGGGACATTGACGGACATATCATGGTGGTCTCTCGTGAGAGGCAGGGACAGAGGCTGACAGTTTCGACAGAGGCAGACTGGGTCAGGGATGAGATCAGAGTCTGGGATGGGGAAGAGAAGACCTCTTACGACTTCCAGTTTGTAAAGTCAAAAAAGCCGGTGGTCAGAAATAACAACGTCGTGGTGAATGTAAGAAACCAATTCGATGAAACCATGCCATTCTACACGAGTCCGATTGGCGGAGTTCCAAAATACAGGTATTCTGTAATTGCTGAGCCATTAGACGATTAATCCTTTTTGCACAATGATGAGAACCCTCATAATTACCCTGTTTCTTTTCGTTTACACTTTATTTACGGCTGGACAATCGTTTCAGATCGAGCAGTATGGAATCAAGGATGGATTGTGCCACGAATCAACATCATCAATCATCCAGGATGCAGAGGGGTATATCTGGATTACAACAACCCAGGGGCTTTGCAGGCTGGACGGGGTCTCATTCAGCTCCTCCTTTCGGGGTGATGAACTTCCGGGATCCATTCCTTCTGTGGCTTTCAGGGATAGCCGGGACAGGGTATGGTTTGGTTATGTAAATGGAGAGATCGCCCTTCTGAACGATGGCCGGTTCCGGGTTTTTAAGGAGGAAAATACCGGGGGATCGGCTATTGCGGGTTTTGCTGAGGATAACGAAGGAAACATCCTGGTGATGACGCAACAGCATGGATTGATTATCATTGACAGGGAATCTGACTTCACCTTTGTAGCAGATCCCTTCACCGGGTTATTTGTTTCTGATTTTGCAATTACGGAGGAGAATAACCTGCTGGTTGGCGGGTTCGACGGACTTTCAGTTTTTACAGGAACAGGTGGTGAAGAACGGTATCAGAAGGTGGGTCGTATTGAGGCGATTCCCTATGCGCGGATTCACGATATCCAGAAGGGATCCGGCAAAGATACCTACTGGATCGGAACCGAAGATGAAGGTTTTTACCTTGTCACTGGTTCGGGAACTGATCCTGGGGGATACAGTGTAAGGAATGTTGGTATCGAACACGACCTTGGGTTTAGCAGTATCAACAAATTGGTGGAGGATAATACCGGGCACCTCTGGGTAAGCGATTTTGGCAGAGGAGTATATCGGTTTAAGCTGAATGAAAACACAGCATTGGGATCACCGCAATTGTTTACTGTTGAAGGCGGATTGCCCGAACAATATATCAGGGATATTCTAATAGATGATGAGTGCAATATATGGTTTGCCTCACAGAGTAATGGTGTTGCTATTCTGCGCGACCAGGCATTCACCTTTTACAGTCAGCTGGCAGGTCAGCCTGTCCCGCCCATATCAGCCATCAGTATCAGGGGGGCCGATCAATGGTTTGGCAGCAGCAATGGTGAAGTCTACCTTGCAAAAATGAACAACAATGCCGACTACCGTGTTTTTACCGTGAGAGATGGGTTGCCGGGTGATGCTATTACAGCCCTTTGGCAGGATGAAGCCGGCAACCTGTTTATAGGCACATCCGGATCCGGGGTCTATTTTCTTCAGCGGTCAAACCTTAGGATCAGCCGTTTCTTTTATGCCGAAAACTCACTTGGAAATTCTATTAACGCGATCGATGGTGACAGGGACGCTGTGTGGATTGCCAGCAACGATGGTATTTATAAGGTAGATCGAACCGGTGGGACAATTGATCACCAAACTACGATGACAGGGCTTCCCCACAATGTGGTGAATGATGTCCTGATCGACCGGGAAGGAAGGATATGGATCGCCACCCGCGGAAGCGGTATCTATTGTGTGAAAAACAGTGAAGCATGCAGGGACATTCTGATACAAGGTAACCCGAAGTTGGAATTTATCTGTCTTGCCGAAGATGGAAAGGGGAGGATCTGGGGTGGCACTTATGAAGATGGTGTTTTTTATTTTGGAAAAGATTCTCCGGAAGTTTATTCTTTACAGGAAGGTTTGAGGTCGAAATACACCTATGCCATTGATATTGATCCAAATGGCTTTGTTTGGGTAGGACACCGGCTTGGACTAAGTAAGATTGATCCTGAAACAGGCAATATTGTGGTGTACGACCAGGAGACGGGATTCACAGCAGATGTTCTGCACAGGTCAATCGGATTGAACGACAATGGATTGTTGCTTTTCGGAACCAATAACGGCCTTATTACATACAACGCTTTTCAGTCGAAAAAAGATACAGTCCCCCCGCGACTCAATATTGTTGGGGTGAACATCTCAGATAGCATTTATGACCATTCAGAAGATATTTTCCTTCCCTACGGCAAGTATAAAGTCAGAATTGATTTTATCGGGATCAACCTGAGCAATCCTGACCAGGTTACCTACAGGTATAAGCTTGATGGTTATGACGAATGGTCGGAACCCACCCGCGAGACTTTTGCCCGGTACAGCAGGCTTGAGGATGGAAACTATACTTTTATGCTTTCGGCATGTGATGGGAGTGGGAACTGTACAGGTGAGGTTTCAATGATTGATATATCCGTTAAGATACCTATTTGGAAAGCGTGGTGGTTTATTGTATCACTTGTGGTGCTTGCTATTGCTTCGGTCTTAATTATTATCAAGGTCAGGGAGAGAAACCAGAAGGCACTGCAGGTGTATCTGGAACAGCAGCTGGAGGAGCGTACCCGCGAGGTAATCAGTCAGAAAGAGGAGATCGAGATAAAAAACCGGGATATAACCGATAGTATCAACTATGCACAGCGGATCCAGGCCAGTATACTTCCTTCAGTACAGCTATTGCGCCAGACGTTTAGCGGATCGTTTGTCTTTTACCAGCCACGGGATATTGTGAGTGGCGACTTCTACTGGTATGATAAAATTAGCAATGATCGTTTCATTATAGTATGTGCCGACTCCACCGGGCACGGAGTTCCGGGGGCCTTTATGTCGATGATCGGTACGACACTGATCAAGGATATCTGTCTCAGGCAGGATGTAAAAACACCATCTGATGTGCTGCAGACACTTGATGAGGAGGTTCGTAATGCACTGCACCAGAATAAGGAGGGTGACGGGTCCAATGACGGTATGGATATTATTGTTGCAGAGATCAATGTAAAAACCAATAAGTTTATCGTTAGTTCAGCCATGCGCCCGGTGATCATATACCGGGGCGGGGAACAGATCTATGTAAAAGGCAGCCGAAGCTCTATTGGCGGACAGCTCGACGATACCAGCATCGACAAAGAGTTCATCGATGAGGAGTTTCATTTGAGCAAGGGGGATATTATCTACATGTTTTCCGACGGATATCCTGATCAGTTTGGGGGACCGCTTGGCCGGAAATTCAAGATGGTGCGTCTGAAAAACCTGTTGCGTGACATTCATGACAAACCCATGGAAGAGCAATACAACGGCGTAAAAAGCAATTTCTTTCTCTGGAAAGAAGACCTTGAACAGGTTGATGATGTATTATTTATGGGTATTCAGATCTAATTAGTGTTTGTCAATAGAGTCGGAGTGGACAGACAAATAAACTTACATCAACCTATTATTCCTGGTTGTTGCGTTCGATGCCTGAGAGTATCCAGGTATCTGTGGTGTCGGTATTACTCCTGTTCAGATCCCGGTCGAACATATAAAAAGTGTAAAAAATCGTATCATATCTGATGATAGGGTATTCGATGGTTACCGTGATCGTCCCCGAAAGCGGAGATTTGTCAATATATGGGATCATATACTTCAGTACCCCTCCCTTTTCATCAGGAATCTTAACGAACGCACCCTCCTGGTAATCGTAGGTGTGAAGAAACAGATTATATCGTTGTGTATCAGGCAGTCCGACCGCAACTGAATCGGGCCACTGTTCGAGCCCAAGATTGCCGTCACCATCGGTAAAACTGAAGTTCAGCTGGCCGGTGAGCACCTCTTGTCCCAGGTTATTTGTGCTGATGTACAGCATGAAATTTTCGTAGCTGATAAAGGGAACATCCGGGTATTCGGGCAGTTCCTGGCACTGCTGAAAAGAGACCGTTAGCAGGATAAGGATGAGAGGTATCCTTATTGCTCTTCCGGTTACCATCTTTATTCGAATCCTAAAAAGACTACTTTTTGTTTGTTTTATCGTTCCTGGTTCCATTATAAACACTTTGCCCCTCGAAGGGGAGGTCAGTTTTTAAACTCTTTTTTCCGGGTTGACTAATTGTTAATAATTTGAACGTACATTCTCTATTGCTTTATTTACAAAGATAATACCCGCAAATATCCTGCCTATTTTTTTCGCATGTATATCTGTACAGGTACACCTGAAAAAACGAAATTTTGTCTGATTTTGTTCTCCAAATAGCGTTTGTATGGTTCCCTGATATATTGTGGCAGATTGCAATAGAAGGCAAAAGCCGGTGTAGGCGACGGCAATTGGGTTACATATTTTATGCGGATATACTTGCCTTTCACAGCGGGAGGATGGTAGGCGGTAATGGCTTCCTGCATCACCTCGTTGAGCTTTGATGTGGGGATTCTGCGCTTCCGGTTCTCAAATACCTTCAGGACCTCCTCAAGGGCTTTGTGTACCCGTTGCTTTGTAATTGCCGATACAAATACAATGGGAACATCGGTAAATGGCTCCAGTTTTTTTCTTATAGCGGCTTCAAACTCCTTCACGGTATTGGTTTCTTTTTCAGCAAGGTCCCATTTGTTCACCAGCACCACGACCCCTTTTTTACTCTTCTCAATCAGGTGAAAAATGTTTACATCCTGGCTCTCTATTCCTATTATAGCATCGATCAATAGCATACAAACATCGGCATGCTCGATGGCTCTTATCGACCGCATGACCGAGTAAAACTCCAGGTCCTCCTTTACCTTTGCTTTTTTTCGTATTCCCGCTGTATCGACAAGGATGAAATCGTGGTTATATTTTGAGTAGCGTGTATGGATCGAATCGCGGGTTGTGCCTGATATTTCAGTTACGATATTTCTTTCTTCACCGATCAGTGCATTGATAAGGGATGATTTGCCGACGTTGGGGCGTCCCACTACTGCGATCCTTGGCAGCTCACTTTGTTCCTCTTCCCCGCCACGTTCAAAATGCTCTACCAGGCGGTCAAGTAAATCCCCCGTTCCGCTCCCGTTGATCGAGGAGACCGGGTAGATATCCCCCAATCCCAGTCCGTAAAAAACGGAAGTCTCCATATTCCGGGCGGTATTGTCGACCTTGTTGACTGTGAGCATGACGGGTTTATTAATTTTTCGGAGCATGGCTGCCACAGATTGATCAAGATCGGTTATTCCGCTCGTAACATCCACCAGGAAGATGATCACATCCGCTTCTTCAACGGCGAGGTGGACCTGCTTTCTGATCTCCTCTTCAAAGATATCATCGGAATTGGAGATATAGCCACCTGTATCAATAACGGTAAAGTTCCGGCCGTTCCAAAACACCTTTCCATAGTGCCTGTCGCGCGTTACCCCGCTTGTCTCATCAACAATCGCCTGTCTTGTTTCTGTCATGCGGTTGAAAAAGGTGGATTTTCCAACATTCGGCCGCCCCACGATTGCAACAATATTACCCATATCCTCTAAATTTACCTGTAACCGAAATTTTTTAGTTTTCTTTCGTTGTTTCTCCAGTCCTTCTGCACCTTTACAAAGAGTTCCAGAAATACTTTCTTGTTGAAGAACACCTCCATCTCCAGACGCGATTCCCTGCCGATTCGTTTCAGCGATTCCCCTTTGTGACCGATGAGGATGCCTTTCTGACTCTCTTTCTCCACATGAATCACGGCCTGGATCCTGATCAGTTTATGC
>CAYOVC010000014.1:0-18303 GCA_964407305.1 uncultured Bacteroidaceae bacterium
GCTGTAATGGCTCCAGAGGAGCCTAATGTCTGTAGCAGATGTAACAGAAAGGCTATATCGAAGCAGCATAGCCCCAGCGGGGCGGAATGTCTGTAGAAGGCGGAATGTCTGTAAAGGAATAAAAAAGATAGTATGGATATAAAAAGCGAAATAAAAAGAAGAAGAACCTTTGCGATTATCAGTCACCCCGACGCCGGGAAAACGACGCTCACAGAGAAGCTGCTGCTTTTCGGGAATGCGATCCAGACCGCAGGGGCGGTAAAAAGCAATAAAATACGGAAAACTTCACAATCCGATTTCATGGAGATCGAGAAGCAGCGCGGTATCTCGGTTTCGACCTCCGTGATGGCTTTCGAATATGACGGTATACAGGTAAACATCCTCGATACCCCGGGACACAAGGATTTTGCGGAGGATACCTACCGGACCCTGTCGGCGGTCGACAGTGTGATCCTGGTGGTCGATACGGCGAAGGGCGTGGAGGAGCAGACCCGCAAGCTGATGCAGGTGTGCCGGATGCGACATACCCCGGTGATGATCTTCGTGAACAAGATGGACCGGGAGGGGATCCTCCATTTTGATCTGCTCGAAGAGCTTGAGCAGGAGCTGCAGATCGCCGTTTGTCCCTATACCTGGCCGGTCGGCTCGGGGAGAAAGTTCCAGGCGGTTTACAATTTCTATAAGGATACCATATCGGTCATCGACGAAGGCACCGCTACAAAATCAACCGGTATAAACCGGTACAGCAGCATCGATGATCCTTCGGTTATAAGCAGGATCCGCACATCTACGTTGGAGACTTTTAAAGAGGAGCATGAGTTCGTCAATGGGGTATTTGAACCCTTCAGCCGGTCGCTCTACCTCGAAGGATACCTGGCACCGGTCTTCTTTGGCAGCGCCCTGAACAACGACGGTGTACTGGAGCTTCTGGAGACCTTCCTGGAGATCGCGCCATCCCCCGGCAGGGTGGAGACGACCGAACGCACGATCGAGCCTTCAGAAGAGAAGCTCACAGGATTTGTTTTTAAGATTCATGCCAACCTCGATCCGAACCACCGCGACAGAATTGCGTTTATGCGGATCTGCTCCGGCAGGTTTGAGAGGAATAAGTTATATTACCATACCCGGCTGAAGAAAAAACTCCGATTCCCTGCACCCACGAGCTTCATGGCCAACAGCAAGACGGTGGTCGATGAGGCGTTCCCGGGGGATGTGGTGGGACTGTACGACAGCGGGAATTTTAAGATCGGCGATACACTTTCGGAAGGGGAGGAGCTTCATTTTAAGGGGATCCCGAGTTTCTCGCCGGAGATCCTGCGGGAGGTGAACAACCTCGATAATTTCAAGTCGAAGCAGCTCGATAAGGGCGTGCGGCAGCTTACCGACGAGGGGGTGGCGCAGCTGTTTATCCAGCAGCCGGGGAACAGGAAGATCATCGGTACGGTGGGTGAACTGCAGTATGAGGTGATCAAGTACAGGCTGGAACATGAGTATGGCGCCAAATGCAACTTTTCAAACCTACCGTACCGGGGGGCTTACTGGATCACTACAGGAAACAGGAAGCAGCTCGATGAGTTCCTGCAGCACAAGGCGAATGTGATTGCATATGACAAGGAGGATACACCGGTATTTTTTGCGGAGAGTGAGTGGGGACTGAAAACCGTGAAGGAGATGTACCCCGACCTGGTGTTTCATGCAACATCTGACTTTAAAGCTGAATAGACCCTCGCCCGAAAAAGCGATTCCCCCGGCAAGTGAGTCCACCGAGGGGAATGAATTGCTGAAGCAGTGCTCCCCGCACGGAAAGAGGCCCCAGGAAGAGCAGTACCCCCCGAAAAAAATCCCCCGCAAACGATAAATAATGCTTGCAGGGGATACCAACCACTAAAAAAAACTACCTGTTTCGTCCGGGAAGTTGACCTCCTCGTTGTTGAATATGGTCCGGCAGTATCGGGGCGCTTACCTGCCCCGTCCCCTGTCGGTGCGGGTGCCCTGTGGTTGTGGTCTATCCTGTGAAGGCCTGCTCCGCATTCGCTCCTCCTGGTTTTTCTTGTATTTGGCGAACTGATCATCAGTCAGCACCTCCCTGTACTTCACATCACGCTGCTCCCGCCGGGTATTCATGATCTCACGCATCTTCTCCCGGTCGCCCCGGTTTTTCTGCATTTCGACCGAGTTTTTCTTGTACTGCTCCATCTCGAAGTCAAGGATCTTTTTCTCTTGCTCCTCCGAAAGATTGAGCGCCTCTGACAGCCGTTCCACGCGCTGTTTGACGTCATCCTCGGTCCATTGTCCGCCCATACCCCTTCCCGGTCCCTGACCTTGTCCGGGTGCCGGACGTTGTTGACCGCTCAGCGGAATGGCCACGAGGGTCATGAAGGCAAAAAAAAGGATTGTTTTGATACTTTTAAGTGTTTTCATCGTATTCGTTGTTGATTAGAAGTTTATACTAAAATATTTTACACTTCACTGAATTTTTAATCATACAGGGTATAGCAACCCTGCATGTACATTATCAGACTATCCAAACATAAAAAGGTTTAATCACAGGGACGGAAAAACTTTTCCTCATCACCCTGTTCAATATTTATCACTATTTTTATTACCCGATTAAACTATTGAAATATTTCGCGGTCAAAACATAAAACCGCAAACACCGAATGTAAAAAACCACCATCTTGGAGATTCGCATTTCAAACCTGGAGATGACCTATCCGGGAGGCTTCAGGGCCCTCGATAACATCAACCTGTCGATCGAAAACGGTATGTTCGGACTGCTCGGACCCAACGGCGCAGGGAAATCGACCCTCATGCGCATCCTGGTCACCCTCATGCAGCCTACCTCCGGCGAGGTGCTGATTGACGGACTTAATATCACCGATCACCGGCGCGAGATCAGGAGCATGACCGGTTACCTGCCGCAGGATTTCCGGTTCTTCACGAAGCTGAAAGCATGGGAGTTTCTCGATTATACCGCCCGCCTCGGGGGGATCAAAGACCGGCGCATCCGCAGGGAACGGATCGACGAGATGCTCGCCAGCGTCGGACTCTTCGAGTTCAGAAACCGGATGGCGAACAAGCTTTCGGGCGGCATGAAGCGGCGGCTCGGCATCGCCCAGGCGCTGATCACCCGTCCGCGGATCATCATCGTCGATGAACCCACCACCGGCCTCGACCCCGAAGAGCGCATCCGCTTCAGGAACCTGCTCTCCGAGCTCGGCCGTTCCGACACGATCATCATCCTCTCTACCCACATCGTCGGCGATATCTCCAGCACCTGCAACCAGGTGGCGCTTCTTAACGAGGGATCGCTCATCTACCGCGGTACGCCCGATCAGCTGGTGGAGGAGGCGAAAGGACAGGTCTGGTCGGCCGAAGTGAGCCAGGAGAAGTACGACCTTATGAAATCCGACTACCCGATTATATCCACCATCCCCTCGGGGACCGGCTGGGAGATACAGTTTGTGGGCGAAAAGCCTGAATATATCAATGCACGGGCGGTGGCACCCAACCTGGAACATGCCTACGTGCTCTATATGGAAAGTAAATTGAACCACTGGAACCTGTGATCAATTTCAACAACATATCGAAACCGGCCTCAACAGCCGCGTGCAAATTGCCTGAATTCTTGAACCTGTGATCAACGTGAGAAACATATGGAAACCCGTTTCAGCGATCGCAAGCACAATGTCTGGAATCCGAAACAAATGATCAACCTTAAAAACATATGGACCGTTGCCCTGTACGAGCGGAAGACACTGTTCAGAAGCTGGTTCTTCAGGATTTTCTCGGTCCTCACCCTGGTTATCCTCTTCGGACTGAATATGGGACTCTTTGCCGGGTCGGGGGCAAGGTGGACCGGCAGGGCGATCGCTGCCAATATCCCACTTATTAATGTTTTGTTTGTCAACGTCGCCCAGGCGGTGATCGCCGTCTTCCTCGCATCGGATTTCATGCAGCGCGACAGGAAACTCGATACCACCGAGGTGATCTATGCCCGGCCTATTTCCAACGGGGAGTATGTTACAGGGAAGACGCTGGGGATTATGGTGCTTTTTATCGGACTTGTCTTTACCGTGTTGCTCATGGCCCTTGCCGTGAACCTGGTCATCAGCGACACCCCGGTGGTATGGCAGGCATACCTGCTCTACCCGCTGTTGATCTCCGTGCCGACGCTTCTTTTTATACTCGGACTCGCATTCTTCCTGATGATCCTTTTCCGGAGTCAGGCCGTCACCTTCATCGTGCTACTGGGGTATATCGGATTAACCCTCTTTTATTTTAAGGATAAGCTTTACGGCACCTTCGACTATATGGCGTTTCACCTGCCGATGGCCTATTCCGATTTCATCGGTTTCGCAGATCTTCCGGCTATTTTGCTGCACCGGACCGCCTACCTGCTGCTCGGGTTTGGCTTTATCTTTGCCACGATCCGGTTCCTGCGCAGGCTGCCCCAAACAGGCAGGTGGCACCTGTTGAACCTGCTGGGCTTCATTCTCTTTATCGCTGCCGGCACTTATGCAGGCTATACCTACTATTTTGGATTTCATCAGCAGGAGGAGGCGCGGGAACATTTCCTGCAGCTGAACAACCGTTATGCGGACTATCCTGCAGCCACCGTGGAAGAAAATAATCTCGTGGTGGAGCAGAGGGGAAAAAGGCTCATTGTCACCTCACAGATGCGCGTCAGAAACGACAATGATGTTCCACTCGACACCCTGCTTTTTTCCCTGAACCCGGCGTTCAGGATCGACAGTATAACCATTAGGGGCAACAGGGCCGATTATTCCGGGAATGAACAAAAGTACCGGACTGATCCAACTGCTCACAGGAGGGGCAACAGCACCGAATATACCAGGAACGAACAAAAGAACCGGACTGATCCAACTGCTCACAGGTGGGGCAACAGCACCGAATATACCAGGAACGAACAACAGGACCGGACTGATCCAACTGCTCACAGGTGGGGCAACAGCACCGAATATACCAGGAACGAACAATTCATCAGGATATTGCCGGAGGAACCGATTGAAGCGGGCCGCAGAACAAGGGTCACTATTTATTACCGCGGTGTACCGGAAGCGTCGGTTGCCTACCTCGATATCTCCAAAAAGCGAAGGGCCTCCCTGAAGCGGATCTATGTCGCAACCCTCGATAAACGACCGGGGATCATCGACGATGAGTACATGCTGCTTACCCGGGAGTTGCTCTGGTACCCCGTTGCCGGTGTGGGGTTCAATACCCGGACGTTTCATCCTGCGAAGCCCGGTTTCACGAGGTTCAGCCTGTCGGTAAAGCCTGAACGCGGACTGACCGCTGTTGCGCCCGGACAAGCGGAGGAGGAGGAGGGATGGCAGCACTTTACTCCCGGGACCGAGCTGAACAGCTTGCCGCTCGTGATCGGACCGTTTGAAAAGCGAAGCCTCACAGCCGGGGAGATCGAATACAACCTCTACCTGAAACCGGGACACGACTATTTTTCAGGGCACCTGGCACATATTACAGATACCCTTGCCCCACTGATCAATGAGGCCAGGGAGGACTATGAGTATGACGAGATCGACCTCTACTACGCTTTCAAACGGCTGAATATCGTGGAGGTACCGGTGCAATACCATCCCTACGAACGCCCATATAGCCGGGCCATAGAAAGCGTTCAGCCGGAGATGCTCTTTCTTCCCGAGAAGGGGGCGGGGATCAATACGCTCGACTTCAAGCGGTTTAAAAATGCGGAGGAGCGACGCAACAGGGAGCGCGATAATGCCCGGACAGCGGAAGAGATAGAGATCGACCTGGTGAAGAATCTCCTCAGGAACACCTTTTTCACTTATGAGCTTAGCTCCAGGGGGCGTTTTCGCAGACAGGGTGAGGAGCTGATCACCTACGATGGCGATAGGCAGTTTACTAAAAATCCATGGTGTCTTTTTCCACTGTATTTCAATTACGTGACAACGATCGCTTCGGAGGAGTACCCTGTCTTTAATACGATGATTGGGACCTACCTGGAGGAGGGGTACGAGGTGCAGCCAAGGGAAAGCTTCATGGGAGGGATATCCGACATCGAACGGGCCAACCTGGCTTTGAAGGAGCAGAGCCTGGCCGGTATCCTGGCCAGGCAGAATGTAAGCCTCGTTGAGGCCGCGATCTACCAGTCGGGCAGCTTCGTTCTTAACGCACTTAAAAACCGGGTGGGAGCATCGGAGTTTGATAATTTTCTTTACTATTATTTGGAGGACCATGCCTTCAGGGTAATCCCTTTTGAACAGTTTGAAACGGATTTTTTCGAAGCGCTCGGTGTGGAGATCGCCCCCTATCTTGAGTTTATCAAAACAGCAAACCAGCTTCCGGAGTTCCTTGTGGGATCGCCCGGGTATTATAGCACCAGGGATGATTACGGGGATGTCTATGTGGTAAATATGGAGCTCACCAATACAGGAGGAAGCGACGGACTCATCGATCTTACCTTCAGAATACCCCCGCAGGGAGGATTTGGAGGAGGCGGAAGGGGCATGGATACAGAACAGCGGCTGTTCGAGGTGGCCGCGGGTACAACCAAAGAGGTGCAGATGATCTTTTACAGTCAGCCAAGGATGCTGACGGTGAACACACTGATCTCCGGTAATATCCCCTCTACCTTCAGCCTTTTTCTACGGTCGGCTGAAGAACGGACAATCCCGGATCCGCAGGAGTATGAGCGGGTTACGGAGTATATGCCCGAAACCTTCGCTGACGGGGAGATTGTGGTCGACAATGAGGACGACGAATTTTCATATATTTCAGTATCGAACGAGAGCAAGATCAAAAAGTACATCGATTCGCGGAAGGAGGAGACAGACAATATCCATTACAGGGCAATGAACCCGGGCTGGACCCCGGCTACCTGGACACCCGTGGCGCATGCCTCTTTTTACGGACAGACGATCAGGTCGGCCATGCTGTCGGGCAGTGGCGACGGCCGCAGTGTGGCGCGGTGGAGTGCGGTAATGCCCGAAGCGGGGTTCTACGACCTGTATGTCTATATACCGGTATCGGCGATGCTTTCGCGACCGTTATCCGGCAGGGGACGCGGAGGTGATGGCGGGGAGCGCGGCAGCGGTCGCGGCGGGTTCAGGGGACCTGAATTTGCAGATAACGGAACGGAGTACCATTATACCGTCTCATCGAACGAGGGAGCAGAGGTGGTGAGGTATACGCTCGACAACCCTGAGGAGGGATGGAACAGGCTGGGAACATTTCACTTCCCGGCCGATACCGCCACAGTGGAGCTGTCGAACAGCACCAACGGAAAAAGGGTTGTGGCCGATGCTGTGAGATGGGTACGAAGGGATTTTTAAAAACATCAAACAGAAATAAAATGACCACAAGATTTCGAACAATGACCACAAGATTTCTGCCATTGAGCTGCAGGCGGACCCGGGCATTTGTCGTGGCACTGATGCTGTCAGTTTTACCAGCAATATCCCAGAAGCTGCTCAATATGGAGCGGTCGTTGCTGATCGCCATGGAGAACAGTCCGAACATGAAGCAGACGGAGCTGGCGCTTGTGAGGAGCCAGGAGAAGCTCAACGCCCAGCGTGCGAGGCTGAAATCACAGTTGGCCATGACGCTTAACCCGTTTGAGTATGAGAAGACCAACCGGTTCGACCAGCAGACCAGTGAATGGTTTCTCAACGAGTCGGCCTCCTCAACGGGCACCTTCACCGTCAGTCAGCGCTTCCTCCCCACCGACGGGATGATCACACTGCGCAACCGCTTCTCCTACGACTACAGCTTCACCGAGTCGGCCCTGGCGGTCGATCCCGTCTCGCGCACCTTCAACAACCGGTTGAACCTGGCGATCACCCAACCCATTTTTACCTATAACCGTACGAAGATGGAGCTGGAGACGGTGCAGCTGAGCTATGAAACGGCCCTGTTGAGGTACCTGCTTACGAAGCTGGCGCTCGAGCGGAATGTGGCGCGTGAGTTCTATGCGGTTTACTCGCGCCAGATGCGGCTCTCTATTGCAGAGGAGGAGCTGAAGAACAACGAGGAGAGTTATGAGATCATCAAAAACAAGGTGGAGGGTGGACTGCTGGCGCTGGAGGAGCTGTACCAGGCGGAGGTGAACCTTGCCACCAGCCGGTCGTCGGTCTTCACCGCGGAGCTGAACCTGCAGAACGCGAAGGACCAGTTCAAGGTGCTGATCGGAATCCCGCTGGAGGATGAGTTCCTGGTGATGGCGGAGGTGCAGGCCGATACGGTGGCGGTTGACCAGCAGATGGCGATTGCCCATGCGCTCGGCAACAGGATGGAGCTTCGGCAGCGGGAGATCGATATTGAGAATGCGGAGTTCGGACTGGTACAGTCAAGGTCGGTCAATGAATTTGCCGGATCGATCACAGCCTCGCTGGGGGTGCAGTCGAACGAGGAGGAGTTTAGCAATCTGTTCGATAAGCCGACCAGCACACCCAGTATCGGACTGACCCTCAATATTCCGATCTTCGACTGGGGGGAGCGCAAATCGGAGATCAGGGCGGCCGAGGCGAGCCTGCAGAGCGCAGAGATCGATTACGAGACGGAGCGGGTCGATATTGTGATGAACATCCGGGCCGTGGTGCGGAGCCTGAAGAACCTGGAGAACCAGATCGTGATACAGCGAAAAACTGTTGAGAATGCGCAGCTTACATACGATATCAACATGGAGCGGTACAGGAACGGCGATCTCACCAGCCTCGACCTGGGGATCTACCAGAACCAGCTTTCCGACAGGAAAATGGCGCTCACAAATGCGATCATCGATTACCGGATCGAGCTGCTGAACCTGAAGATCCAGTCGCTCTACGATTTTGAACTGCAGCTACCGGTGATCCCTGAGACTTTTGAAAAAAGCAAGAACAGTAATCATCGAAACCAACAACCGATACCGGTTATTTAAATGCCTATGGCAGTCAACTAAATTAAAATACAACCATCATGAAACGAACCATATCCTCAGTCATCCCGTTGCTCTCCCTGCTCCTCCTGTTGTACTCCTGCAAACAACCATCGCTTGATGTCAGCACCACCATCGAGGTGCCGGTCAGCGTGATCGAGGTGGAAACCTCCTCCATCGAGGAGTTTATCCATGCCACGGGTACGGTGTACCCTTTGCAGGAGGTGACCCTCACGGCCGAGATGGCGGGCAAATACAGGCTGCAGATGAATCCCGCCACGGGAAAGCCCTACCTGCCGGGCGACCATGTAAAGGAGGGTGCAATCATTGTTCAGCTGGAAGATGAGGAATATTACAATTCGCTGCGGATCGACTCCAGGGAGGTGAACCTGGAGATTTCCAAACAGGAGTATGAGAAGCAGCAGTCGCTCTACGAGAAGGGCGGGTCCACGCTGCGGGAGCTGAAGAATGCTGAGATCAACCTGATCAATGCCCGGTATGACATGGAGAACAGCAGGATCAATTTGGAGAAGATGTCGGTGCGCGCTCCCTTTGCAGGGATGATTGCCGATCTGCCCTATTTCACGGACGGAACGCGGGTAACCACCGGCACGGAGCTTGTCAGGCTGGTGAACCACAAGCAGCTTTACCTGGAGACCAACCTGCCGGAGAAGTACTTCAGGAACATTGAGAAGGGGTACAAGGTATACATTACCAGCTATACGAGTGTGGGCGACACGCTGGCCGGACGGATCACGCGGATCTCGCCGGCCATCGATCCGGAGGCCCGTACGTTCAAGTGCTTTGTGGAGGTTGATAACAGCAGGGAGCTGCTGCTTCCCGGGATGTTCGTAAGGGCCGATATGGTGGTGAACAGCTCGGAGAATACGATCGTAATCCCGAAAGATATCATCGTGAATTTCAACCGCCGGCAGATGGTGTATGTGGTGGATAAGGGAACGGCCCATATGCGGTTTATCACCACCGGACTTGAGAGTGCCTCGAATATTGAGGTGCTGACGGGCCTGGAGGAGGGAGAGAGCATTGTGAGCAAGGGGTTTGAGACGCTGCGCGACGAGACGAAGGTTAAGATTATCCGGTAAAAAATTTTGCAGGTTATGTTACGATCCATCACACGATTCTCTGTCAGCTACCCCGTTACAGTCAGCATGATTATCTTTGCCACGCTGCTGCTGGGGTATATCTCGTTCGGCGAGCTGGGTATCGACCTCTTCCCGAACCTGAACAGTCCGCGCCTCTACATCGAGCTGCGCTCGGGGGAGCGCCCCCCGGAGGAGATGGAGGATAAATTTGTCGACCGCATGGAGTCGCTGGCCATCCGCCAGAACGGGGTGGTCAATGTGTCGTCGGTATCGCGGGTCGGTGTGGCCCGGATCGAGGTGGAGTACAACTGGGAGAAGGATATGAACGAGGCTTTTCTCGATCTTTCGAAGGCGCTGGCACCTTTCAACCAGGATACTGAGATCGATGAACTGAATATCACGCAGTTCGATCCCAATGCGCGACCGGTGATGCTGGTGGCGCTCGGACACAGTGAGCGGATCAACCTGAATGAGATGAGAAGCGTGGCGGAGAACTATATCCGAAACGAGCTGATCAGGCTGGAGGGTATTGCCGATGTGCAGATCGACGGTGCGGAGGAGTACGAGGTACTGGTGGAGACCAACGATTACCTGCTGCAATCCTACGATGTTGACCTGGCGACTATCTCCAACCGCATCAACAGCTATAACGAGGCGATCTCGGGGGGATCGATCGTGGAGATGGGGCGAAGGTATATCGTGCGGGGAATCAGTGAGATCAGTCAGATCGACGACCTGGGTGCGGTGATCGTGAAGATGACGCAGTTCACACCTGCTTCAGGAGGCAACCGTATCCCGGTCTACCTGCGCGATGTGGCAACGATTTCCTACAGCGCGAAAGAGATGGAGAATGCGGTGTCGATCAACGGGGAGCCCTGCATAGGACTGAGTATTTACAAGGAGATGCGGTACAATACGGTGAAGGCACTGGAGAACCTGCGGCAGGCGCTCGGGGAGATGGAGCAGTCGCTCCCCGGTTTTACCTTCACCGTGGTGGAGGACCAGGGAACATTTATCTCCGGGGCCATCGGGGAGGTGCGCGACAGCCTGCTGATCGGTATCATCCTGGCCGTCTTTGTCCTGATGCTCTTCCTGCGCCGCATCGGTCCGACCGCGATCGTCAGCATCGCCATACCGGTTTCGATCATCGCCACTTTTGTATTGATGTATTTCTACGGACTCACCCTGAATATCATGACACTCGGCGGATTGGCGCTCGGGGCGGGGATGCTGGTCGACAATGCCATCGTGGTTCTGGAGAGCATCTTCAGGAACCACGAATCGGGCAGTGATGCGGATAATGCGGCCGTTGAAGGGACCTCACAGGTCGGGGGAGCGATTGTCGCCTCCACCATCACCACCATCGTGGTGTTTATCCCGATCGTCTACCTGCACGGAGCCTCGGGTGAACTCTTCAGGGAGCAGGCGTTCACCGTCGCCTTTTCGCTGCTCTGCTCACTGGTGGTTGCCATTTTGGTAATTCCCATGCTTTATTCCAGGCTCTACAGGAAGCGAGCACCTATTACTGCCGGAGCGCGGCGATCGTTGCAGTTCACATGGTACGGGGGTATCCTCGGGCGATTGCTCGATTTGAGGGCATGGATATTGCCGGCGGCGCTAATGCTGGTAGGAGGGGGCTGGCTGATGCTGAAGCATACCGGGAGCGAGTTTATGCCGCGAACGGAGTCGCATGAATTTTATGTCGACCTGCAGATGCCGGAGGGTACACAGCTGGAACGCACAATGGGTGCCGTGCAGGGGCTGGAGAGTGTCATCAGGGAGATGGCAGGCAGCGAGCTGGTGATGTTGTACAGTGAGGCCGGACCGGCATCCGGACTCTCCCGGGAGGATGGACAGCTGTTTGACGATCAGAACATGGCCACGGTGAAGGTTGTGCTGGATAAAAATGGTGATGCAGGTGCTGCTTTGCTGATCGGTGCCCTGACAGCTTATTACGATGGTCACCCCGGGATTGAAGTGCTTTTCCGGCAGGAGGAGACCGCCCTGAAGTCGATCCTCGGAACAGGGGAGGCGCCCCTGGTGGTGGAGCTTACCGGTGAAGAGATGGAAGAACTGGAGCGACTTACGGATGATGTGGTGGATCAATTGCATGGGATCAGCGGGATCTTTAATATCTCCTCTTCTATTGAGGGGGGTGCCCCTGAGGTGGAGATCATGATCGACCGGTACCGGGCCGGACTGATGAATGTGGATGTGAATACACTGGTGGCGCGTATCAGTCAGCGGTTGCAGGGCGTAAACGCCGGTCAGATGGAGATGCGGGGCGAGCTCACCGATATCACCCTGAAACTGGAGGATATCACCCTCAGGGAACTGGAAAACATCACCATCGAAGTGAACAACATGGAGGTGCTGCTGAGCGAGCTGGCAGAGATCAATGCGGGCACGGCACCACGGGAGATTTTACACAGCAACCAGAACAGGATCGTAAGGATCACGGCCGATATAGTGGAGGCTGTTCCGCTCGACCAGATGGCGGGACGTGTGGACCGGGTACTGTCATCCATTGAAATGCCGGCCGGTTACAGCTACCTGATCACCGGAGAGGAGGCGATGAGGAAGGAGTCCATGGGCAACCTTATGTTTGCACTGCTGCTCTCCCTGATCCTGGTCTATATGGTGCTTGCCGCACAGTTCGAGAGCCTGATCCACCCATTCACCATCCTGCTTACGGTGCCATTGGCCGTTGTAGGTTCTGTGGCACTTTTCTTCCTGCTTGGTCAGCCCCTGAACATCATGGCGATCATCGGTATCATCATGCTGGTGGGGATCGCTGTGAATGATTCAATCATCCTGGTCGATTCGATCAACCAGTTCCGTCGTGAAGGGTTGCAGCTTAAGGAGGCGATCGTTGCGGCCGGACAAAGGCGCATCAGGCCGATCATCATGACCACCCTTACAACGATCCTGGCACTGCTGCCGCTCACCTTCGGATTCGGCGAGAGCGCCTCACTCCGGTCGCCCCTGGCCTGGGCGGTGATCGGCGGACTGGTCACCTCCACGCTGCTGACCCTGGTGGTGATCCCCTGTGTATATATGATGTTCGGGCAGGCACAGTTACGAATCTCAGGAAATCGGCAGTAGCATGGGGAATAGCCATATGATCATACAGCGAAAGGTTCTGATATCCATGTTGTTCGTGGCAACAACACTGTTGGGGTATATTTCGTACCAGCAGCTCGACATGGAGATCATTCCCAACGCCGAGCTACCGATGCTGTATGTGCATGTGGTTTCCCGGACCGATGTTACGCCGGAGTACATGGAGCAGGAGGCGGTCATTTCTGTGGAGAGCGCGGTTGCAGCGCTCGAGAATATTGAGCGGATCGAGTCGACCGCCAGTCGCCGCCGCGGATCCGTTGCCATCTATTATGAGAAACGCACCGATCTGAAGTATGCCTACCTGAAGCTCGATGAGCGGGTCACCGCCCTGCGGGGAAGCCTGCCGGAGGAGTTCACACTGCGGGTGGAGAAGGTGGATATCGAAACACGGTCGAACATCCTCATGCTGCTTCAGACCCTCGGAGAGGGCGGGATCGACCGGGTGCGCAACTTTACCGATCAGAACATTACACCCGAGCTGCTGAACATCGAGGGGGTGGCGACAGTGAATGTGTATGGCGGAAGGCAGAAGTCGGTCGATATCATCCTGAACAAGGAGATGTGCGATGCCTACAGAATTACGCCTTCCCGCGTTAGAAACGCCCTTTCGCGAAATATGGAGCGGCGGCAGTACGGCGGGATCGTCAGGGAGGAGGGACTGCGCTACTTCGTCTACCTGAACGCCGAATACCAGGATATCAGTCAGATCGAGGAAATCGTAGTGGGACAGGGGCGCAACAGGTTGCAAATCAGGGATATTGCACAGGTCTTTTACGGGGAAAAAGAGGCGGAATCGATCAGCCGGATCAACGGCAAGGATGCGGTTTCGATGCAGGTGGTGCATGATGCACAGGCGAACATCATCGACCTCTCTCATGCTGTGAGGGAGCGGATCGATGCGCTCAACAGGACATATGGGCAGCAGGGTATCGAGGTAATTGTACAGGAGGACAGTGCGAAGCTGATGGAGGATAACATTGATCAGATTATCAACCTGGCGCTGATTGGCGGATTGCTGGCGGTGTTTGTGCTCTGGGTGTTCCTGAGGAAGATCAAGCTGGTTGTTGTTGTGGCCCTGGCCATACCGGTTTCGGTCTACACGGCGTTTAATTTCTTTTTCGGTGCCGGCATCAGCATCAACAGCCTCACCCTCATGGGGATCGCCCTGGCTGTAGGGATGCTGCTGGATACTTCTGTGGTGGTGCTGGAGAATATTTACCGGCTGCGGGCCTCCGGGCTCCCGGCGGCTGCGTCGGTGGTACAGGGTACGAGGGAGGTGTGGCGTGCGATTGTGGCAGCAACGCTCACCACGGTGGCAATCTTTCTGCCGTTCCTCTTTTCATCGGATTACCTGATCCGGTTGTTCGGCATGCACATCGGTGTATCCATTATCTCCACACTGCTGGTTTCGCTTGCCGTTTCGCTGCTCCTGATACCGATGGTGGTGCACCTGATCATTTCACGGAGGAAGGTGGAGCGCAACCAGGTCTACTGCGAGGTTTCGCTCAGCAACCGGGCGGTTCGACTCTACCTCTCGCTGCTGAAAACTGCGATCCGGAATCCCGGACCGGTGATTATCGGGGCGGTGATCCTGTTTTTTACAACGATCCTGTTATCGGTTTCGCTGACGGTGACCCGGTTAAGTGAGCTGGAAACCAATCAGATAACATTATATGTTACCATGTCGACCGGCACTACGCTGGAGCGGACCGATGAGGTGGTCGCCCGCATGGAGCAGGTCCTGCTGGAGGAGGTGCCTGAACAGGAGGAGGTTATCTCCAACATCATGGAGGAGGAGGCGATGATCACGGTCAGGTTACAGGATGACTATCGCTCGGTGGGAAAGCGCTCTTTCGCTGAGATACAGTCGGATATCCTGGAGCGGCTGGAAGAGTTGCCGGTGGCGGATATCAGCACAACGGCAAGTACAACGGCCCGTTCACGGGGAGGCAGGGGAGGTGGCAGAGCCGCCGGGGGAACAGGTGAGTTGCAGCGGCTGATGGGGATCGGTGAGGATGAGGAGTACCTGGTGTTGAAGGGTCAGGATTTTAACCTGATGGTTGAGGTGGCGGAGGATGTGCGCACCTACCTGGAGGACCTGGATAATATCCGGTCGGTGAGGATTTCGGTAAGGGATAACCAGCCCGAGGTGCATTTCGATCTGAACAGTCTGCTGATGTCGGAGTACAATATTACCCGCGGCCAGGTTGGAGGCGAACTCAATACCTTTCAAAATGAGGTCGGATCGGGGGTTTCCTTCCGCCAGGGCAGCGAGGAGTTTGAGATCATGATCAAATATGAAGAGGATACCGTTGAAGCGGTTCGAGAGGAGAAGACCATCGCTGATCTGAGGGAGCTGGATATTCCGGATGCGGATGAGCTGAACGTTTATGAGCTACAGGGTATCTCCGATATCTTTTTTGCCCGCGGTATGCGGGAGATTGCCAGGGTGAACCAGGAGAAGCAGGTGGAGTTGCGGTACAGGTACAACAACGATGTATACGATTCAAATGAGCTGCTCGAATATGCCCGGAACGAGATCAGGGAGGTGATCAGGAGCGCGAATATCCCTGCCGGTGTTGCGGTGGAGCTGGTACAGGAGGACTCCGGACTGGATGCGTTCAGGTACCTGTTTATCATTGCATTTCTGCTGGTCTACATGATCCTTGCTGCATTGTTTGAATCTTTTGTCACCCCGTTTGTACTACTGCTTTCCATTCCCTTTGCCGCTATCGGCTCATTCTTCCTGCTCACGGTCACAGGCAACTCGCTCTTCAACGCCAACACCATGATGGGGTTTTTAATCCTGCTGGGAGTGGTGGTGAACAATGCGATCATCCTGATCGATTTCATGAACATCCTCAGGAAGCGGGGATACAGGAAGAACAGGGCGATCATGTTCGGGGGGATGTCGCGATTGCGTCCGATCCTGATCACCGCGATTACCACCATCGTGGCGATGCTTCCCCTGGCCCTTGGTCAGTCAGAATATGTAAAAGCAATTGGTCCGCCCTTTGCCATCACCGTGATCGGCGGGTTGGGGGTGAGTACGTTGCTTACGCTCGTTTTTGTGCCGATGATGTACAATGCGCTGGAGCAGGCGGTTGCCTGGCTTGGCGGACTCAGGACGCTTGCGAAGGTGGTGCTTGTCGTTGCTGAGGTGGGAGCATTGTTGCTTGTGTATATGGCGACGTGGACCTTCTTATGGAAGATGGCCGCTGTGGTGGCGCTTGTGCCTGGGATACCGCTGCTGTACTGGTTTGTTACCTCAAGTTTGCGTAAATCGCGCGAAAGAATCATTCCCGATGGTGCATCATTGCATATCACGGTGTCGAACCTGGTGAAGATCTATGGCAGGAGCAACAGGATTGCACGGGAGCTGTCTGCCGACCGCCGGATGGCGGAGCAGGATGCGAAGTCTGGCCGCCAGGGCGGGGCAGAAGCCGGATCGCTGATCTGGCAGCTGCCGCTGCTGCTGTTCCTTGGCTGGTTCACGGCGTTCTACCTGGTGAGCAGCTTCTGGCAGCTGGTATCGGCTGTTCTGATGTACCTCTATCTGCTTCATATCCTGGGCAGATTTATGAAATCATACGACGCAGGGTTTTTCAGTTTGCTGTACAAGGTTGTGCTGTATGGTGTCCCCCTTTTTGTTGTGCTCCTCTTTGTGAAGCAGTGGGACAACCTGACGCTCACGATCTTTACCGGTGTGCTCTGGTACCTTTTGCTGGCAGTATGGGGTGTGTCACGGCTGCTTAGGCGCGATGGCTTTGAAATAAGAAAGGTGCGAAGGTTGTTCAGGTGGTTTGTTCGGCTGATCGCGCTTATTCCCGGACCCGGACATCGGCGTGAGCAGTTCAAGGCGCTGAAGGGCGTGTCGCTTGAGATTGGTACGGGGATGTTCGGACTGCTGGGTCCCAATGGGGCGGGGAAGTCTACGATGATCAGGATCATCTGTGGTGTGTTGGAGCAGAGTTACGGAAAGATCTGGATCAACGGGATCGACACGCAGCAGAAGCGGGAGGAGTTGCAGGGACTGATTGGGTACCTGCCACAGGAGTTTGGGATGTATGAGAACATGAGTGCTGAGGCGTACCTGGATTACCTGGCGATGCTGAAGGGGATCGCGGATGCTGCTGTCCGTAAGGAACGTGTCCGGGAGGTGCTTGAGTCGGTGCATATGTGGGAGCACAGGAGAAAGCGGATCGGCACCTATTCGGGGGGGATGAAGCAGCGGATCGGGATTGCACAGGTGCTGCTGCATCTTCCAAGGATATTGGTGGTGGATGAGCCTACTGCGGGACTGGATCCCAGGGAGCGGATCCGTTTCAGGAATTTGCTGGTTGAACTGAGCAGGAGCCGGGTGGTGATCTTCTCGACACATATCATCGAGGATATCTCAAGCTCATGTACGACAATGGCGGTGATCAACAGGGGAGAGGTGCTCTTTAACGGTACGCCGTCGGAGATGACAGAGATAGCCCGGGGCAAGGTTTGGCGGGCTCACCTGGATGCCGACAAATTCGAGGAGCAGACGAGCGAGATGCTGGTGATTCACCACATGCGCGATGGTGAAAAGATCAGGGCACGGTGTATCTCAGCGGAAAAACCGTTTGAGGATGCGGTGGAGGAGCTACCGCTCCTGGAGGATGCCTATCTCTGGCTGTTGCAGTCGGGGAGCAAAGTAAACTGAAAATACAGGGATATGGGTGGTATAGGATCGTGTATACAAAATTTATACAGCCTGGGAAGGTACAACATGCGGATCATCTTTGGCGGCAGGTTCATCTATTTTGTGCTTGCAGCGTTGATCTTCTTCCTGCTGTTTGGTACGATCATGGCATTTGAGCAGAATGAGATCGGTCCGTCCAGTATTTACGGCATCCTCTCCTTTCCGGCGATCCTGCTGGTATTCTATCCATCGGTATTCGGGATACAGAACGATGCGGATCAGCGCACCCTGGAGATCATTTTCGGGATTCCCGATTACCGTTACAAGGTGTGGTTGTTGCGCTACCTGATGGTTCTCGCGCTGACACTGCTATTGCTGGTTCCCTTCTCGGCCTTGGCATACTATGCGCTGGCAAGCTTTCCCTTCTTAACAATGATCCTACAGCTGATGGTACTGGTATTCTTTACCTCTTCGCTTGGATTCGCGGTCTCCAC
>CAYOVC010000015.1:0-6799 GCA_964407305.1 uncultured Bacteroidaceae bacterium
CGGTGGTTCGAGCTGGTCGACATCTCGCTCAACAACGCCGCCGGCGGTCGCGAGGCCGATCACGTCGGCGCCATCCGTAGCTGGGTGCCGCCGTCGGAGGAGGCGACCCAACCCGAGGCCGTGAAGACGCTGTGGGCGGACATCGCCGCCTATCTCGACGAAGACCCGCTCGGCCGGGCGCGGACGAGTAGGAACACCAACAATGCGTGGATCGGCCACGCCGTCGCAGAGTTCGCCGACCTCGGCGAGACCCGCGTGATGGAGGACGACGAGTGCAAGGCCAACCGGACGAAGGCCTATACAGCGGCGAAGCATGTGGAACGCCAATATTTCAAAGGTCCACACCCCACAGGAAATGTGGGCATACAGATCCACCATCTTTCACCAATCAACAAAGGAGAGACGATATGGACAGTGAAGCCGCAGGACGTTGTAAGTATGGGCCGGCTGTTCCAGACCGGAAAATATGATCCGAATGTGATCGTTGCACTGAGTGGCTCGGAGGTAATCAAACCGGTCTACTATAAACTGATCCGCGGTGCAGAGGTCTCCTCGATCATCAAAGACAACCTGAAGCAGGACCATGTGCGTGTCATCAGCGGAAATGTGTTGACAGGAAAAAAGATAGAGGCAGACGGGTATATCGGGTTCAGTGATGCACAGGTAACGGTGATCCCGGAAGGCGATTATTACGAAATGTTCGGATGGATCACGCCCGGGTTCAGGAAATTCTCAGTTTCAAGGAGTTTCTTTTCATGGCTCACACCCGACCGCGAATATGTACTCGACACAAACCTTCATGGTGGTGAACGTGCCTTTGTCATGACAGGCGAGTATGAAAAGGTGCTTCCGATGGATATTTACCCCGTTGCACTGTTAAAGGCAATCCTGGTGGACGATCTCGACAGAATCGAACAACTCGGGATCTACGAAGTGATCGAAGAGGACCTGGCACTGTGTGAGTTTGTCTGTACATCCAAAACACCGGTGCAGTCCATATTGCGAAGCGGATTGCGACTGGTACGGAAGGAATTTGAATAGATAACCTAAGATATAATCGGATAGATGAATGCTTTAAGAGGATATATCGATAAGATCAAACCGAAAGTTGAGAAGGGAGAAAAATTTCATTTTCTGAAATCCACACTGGAGGGTTTCGAGACCTTTCTCTTTGTTCCCAATACGGTAACCAGCACGGGATCGCATATCAGGGATGCGTTCGATATGAAGCGGGGAATGATCATGGTGGTTCTTGCCCTGGTACCGCCGCTTCTCTTCGGCATGTGGAACACAGGATACCAGCATTTTCTGGCTGCCGGCATTGAGACAACAATTTGGGATAATTTATGGTTCGGCTTTTTAAGGGTATTTCCGATTATTGTTGTTTCGTATGTAACCGGACTGGGTATTGAATTTATTTTCGCACAGATACGCGACCATGAGATCAGCGAGGGTTTCCTCGTTTCAGGGATGCTGATACCACTGGTGATGCCGGTGGATGTGCCGCTTTGGATGGTTGCCGTGGCAACTGCTTTTGCCGTGGTCATCGGTAAGGAGGTATTCGGTGGCTCAGGGATGAACATCCTGAACCCGGCACTAACGGCCAGGGCTTTCCTTTTCTTTGCCTATCCCACCAAGATGTCGGGCGACCGTATTTGGGTGGCCGGACTCGAGAAGGGGATGGAGACGGTCGATGGCTACTCGGGCGCCACTGCACTTGCCCAGGCCGCCCAGGGCAACACGGTGATGGTGAACGGAATTGGAGAGCCATTTACAGCGTGGGATAAATTTCTTGGAACAATTCCAGGCTCCATTGGTGAAACCAGTACCCTGGCCATATTAATCGGTGCCTTTTTTCTTATTTACGTGGGCGTAGGAAGCTGGAAGATTATCTTGTCAGTCTTTGCAGGGGGTGCCGTAATGGGATTGATCCTGAACACTTTTGGCGGGAACGCATTGATGGAGATACCCTTTTGGGAACACCTGATCCTGGGTGGTTTTGCCTTCGGAGCAGTCTACATGGCCACCGATCCGGTTTCGGCAGCACAGACTGAAAAGGGAAAATGGATCTATGGCTTCCTGATCGGGATACTGGCAATCCTGATCCGCGTTTTCAACCCGGCATACCCGGAAGGAGTGATGCTTGCCATCCTGCTGATGAATGTTTTCGCCCCGTTGATCGACCATTATATATTGGAGGCCAATATGCGCAGGCGAATGAAACGGGCAAAGGTTCAGGCATAATTTGGTTAAATTATACAGATTTAAATAAAATACTGATGAAAAGGTTCAGCAACAGATACATATTTATCTTCTCCCTGATCATGGTCATGATTGTGGCCATGCTGCTCTCTTTTGTTGCGATGCAGCTGAAGCCACGGCAGCAACTGAACCAGGAGATTGAAAGAAAAAGCGATATCCTGCGCTCCGTGGGTGAGGCCGAAAGAGCATCGGATGTAAAGGATTACAACGCTTTTATAGAGCAGGAGTTTGAAAAGTATATCACCGATTCGTACGTTGTGAACTACGACGGCGAGCTTCTGGAGGGAGATGCCTTTGACGTGCTTCTGCGTTTGAAAGACGAGGCTGACAAGCCGGCCGAAGAGAGACACTACCCGGTGTTTGTTTATACATCCGGCAGTGGAGATAAAAAATATGTCGTGCCTGCAAGGGGCAAGGGACTATGGGGTCCTATCTGGGGATACATAGCCTTTGAATCTGATCTGAATACCATTTCCGGAGTGATCTACGACCATTCAAAAGAGACACCCGGATTGGGCGCTGAGATCAATACCGACTGGTTTGAAGGGAAATTCAAGGGAAAGAGGATTTTTGATGAACAGGGTAATTTTGTAAGCATAACCGTAGAAAAAGGTGTGGATGTTGCCACCAATCCCCACGCTGTGGATGCCATTTCCGGTGGTACGATCACATCGGTCGGACTCAGCGACATGCTGGAGGATTTTATTGGTGGGTACGTGAACCACTTCAAAGCATCAGGTACAGATAATTAAAAAGTAGTAATCAATATTTAAAACATTGCCTGACGAATTCTTGCAAGAATTTATTGGAACAGTTAGAACCAGGAGCTATGATAGAAAAAGAACCGTTATTTTCCACTAAAAACCTGAAGCTGATCAAAGAACCGCTCGGGCAGAGTAACCCGATCACGGTGCAGGTGCTGGGAATTTGTTCAGCACTGGCGATCACAGTGCAGCTGAAACCGGCGATCGTTATGACCCTGGCGGTAATCGCGGTGATGACCGTCTCCAACGTAGTTATTTCATTGTTGCGAAAGATGATCCCCCCAAGGATCAGAATCATTGTGCAGCTGACGGTAATCGCCACGATGGTGATCCTCGTGGATGAGATCCTTCGCGCATACGCATACGATGTCAGCAAACAACTTTCGGTGTTCGTCGGACTGATTATCACCAACTGTATTATCATGGGACGGCTTGAGGCTTTTGCCATGGGAAACAAGCCGTGGCCGGCATTTCTCGACGGACTGGGGAACGCGTTTGGGTACGGACTGATCCTGATCATCGTGTCGTTCTTCAGGGAACTGCTGGGATCGGGGACGCTTTTTGGTTACCAGGTGATACCCGACGCCTTCTATGAAGCCGGGTATGCAAACAACGGACTCATGGTACTGCCCCCCATGGCCCTGATCGTCGTTGGTATCATCATCTGGGTACAACGGTCAAAGAACACCGATTTGGTTGAACAGAATTAATAAAGTGATTCATGGAAAATCTTGTTAACATATTTGTCAAGTCGATCTTTATCGACAACATGATATTTGCCTACTTCCTGGGTATGTGTTCTTACCTGGCGGTTTCGAAAACGGTAAAGACATCCACAGGATTGGGCATCGCGGTGATATTTGTACTCGGTATTACGGTTCCGGTTAATTTCCTGATCGAGAACTATATCCTTCAGGAAGGTGCGCTCACCTGGCTGAGTCCGTCGCTGGCCGATGTGGATCTGAGCTTCCTGAGTTTTATCATGTTCATTGCTGTGATCGCGTCTATGGTTCAGCTCGTGGAGATGGTTATCGAGAAGTTCTCTCCCGCCCTCTACAGCTCCCTTGGAATCTTCCTTCCGCTGATCGCTGTGAACTGCGCTATTCTCGGGGGATCCCTCTTTATGCAGGAGCGGGAATACAGCAACATCGCTGAAGGGTTTTCATTCGCTCTTGGGTCGGGAGTTGGCTGGTTTCTTGCCATTGTTGGAATTGCCGCTATCCGCGAGAAAATACGTTATTCGAACGTTCCTGCTCCCCTGCGTGGTTTGGGGATTACATTTATCATTACAGGGTTGATGGGAATTGCGTTTATGAGTTTTATGGGTATTAAATTATAAACAGAAAAGTTTTAAAAATGATATTGCTCACATCCAATGGAATCATCGTTCTTGTTAGTATTGCAGTGTTTCTGCTCGTAATCATGCTGCTGGTGGGGATGCTGCTCTATGCAAGAAAAAAGCTGACGCCACAGGGCGATGTTAAGATGATATTGAACGATAAGGAACTCACCGTTAGTCCTGGAAACACTGTATTAAGTACGCTTTCAGACAATGGTGTCTTTTTGCCATCGGCCTGTGGTGGCGGCGGTACGTGTGCCATGTGTAAGTGCCAGGTTCTGGAGGGTGGAGGATCAATTCTTCCTACCGAGACCGGATTTTTTACTCGGAAGGAGCAGCAGAACAACTGGCGACTCGGTTGCCAGGTAAAGATACGGGAAGATATCAAGATCCGGGTGCCCGATGAGGTGCTGGAGATTAAGAAGTGGGAGTGCGAGGTTGTATCCAACAAAAACGTTGCAACCTTCATTAAGGAGTTTGTTGTAAAACTTCCGGAGGGTGAGAACCTTGATTTTCAGTCAGGTGGCTATATCCAGATCGACGTGCCAAAGATCGAGGTTGATTTCAAAACCGATATCGATGTTGAGGAGGAGTACCGCGATGAGTGGGACAAGTTCAATATGTGGGACCTGAAGATGAAGAACACAGAGGAGACCTTCAGGGCCTATTCCATGGCCAACCATCCTGCAGAGGGGAATATCGTGAAGCTGAACATCCGTATTGCCACACCGCCATGGGACGTTAGTCACGGCCGGTGGAAGAATGTGAATCCTGGAGTCTGTTCTTCCTATATCTTTTCAAGGAAGCCGGGCGACAAGGTGATGATCTCCGGACCATATGGTGAGTTCTTCATCAAGGATACCGGGAAGGAGATGATCTATATTGGAGGAGGCGCCGGAATGGCCCCGCTCAGATCGCATCTCTTTCACCTGTTCCAAACCCTTAAAACCGATCGCCAGGTTTCTTACTGGTACGGTGCGCGTTCTCTCAGGGAGATGTTCTATGAAGAGGAGTTCCGGGCCATTGAAAAAAAATTCTCCAATTTCAAGTTTCACCTCGCCCTTTCCGAACCTGCCGAGGAGGATAACTGGGATGGTCCGACAGGCTTTATCCACCAGGTGCTGTACGACAATTACCTCCGTTACCACGAGGAGCCCGAGGAGGTGGAATACTATATGTGCGGTCCGCCCATGATGAATGACGCAGCACAGAAATTGCTCTATAACCTCGGAGTACCCGACGAGATGATCGCATTTGACGATTTCGGAGGATAAACCATATACGATGAAATTTTCAAGGTATTTGTTCGGCATAGTGCTTATTGGCGTTTTAATTTATTTTTTCTCTACAGCTACAGATGATGGTCCGTATATTTCCATGGCCGGTTTTACGCAGGGAACCACTTACCACATGACCTACCAGTCGCCATCCGGCGACTCACTGGAGCTGAAGGAGGAGGTCGATGCACTGCTGGCCCGGTTTGATCAGTCGCTTTCATCCTATATCGACACCAGCAACCTCTCGCTGATCAACAGGAACATCACCGACCTGGCCGATCCCTACCTGGAAGAGGTGTTTGCCGAGGCAAGACGCGTTTATGAACTTAGCGGGGGAGCGTTCGATATCACGGTCGGACCGCTGGTCGACGCCTGGGGTTTCGGTCCCGGTCAAAAGCTGGAGACCACCCCGGAGGTGGTCGATAGCCTGATGCAGTTCGTAGGCATGGATAAGGTGCGTATCAGGGATGGAAGAGTCATCAAGGAGAATCCGGGAATACGCATTGATGTGAATGCCATTGCACAGGGCTACTCTGTTGATGTGGTTTGTGCATACCTGTCGAAACTCAGGATACGCAACTACCTGGTGGAGATTGGCGGTGAGATCAGGACCCGCGGTAAGAGTCCCAGGGGCGATGACTGGAAGGTGGGCATCGATAAACCGGTTGAGGGAAATGTGGTGCCCGGACAAAACCTGCAGCAGGTAGTGCGACTGGCTGGTAAATCGCTGGCCTCTTCGGGTAACTACAGGAAGTTCTACGATGTTGAGGGGGAGAAGGTGGTACACACGATCGACCCTGCCACCGGCTATACAAAACCGAGCAACCTGCTGAGCGTTACGATCATTACCGATGAATGCATGACGGCAGATGCCTATTCAACCACCTGCATGGTGCTTGGACTTGAACGATCGAAAGCGTTCGTTGAATCCCTCGATGGTGTTGAAGCACTTTTTATCTATACCGATGAGGATGGGCTTTTCCTGGAATGGATGACCGATGGAATGGAAAAGTTATTGATTTGATATGGGGCCTGTCCTTCTTCTTCTCAATACTATCTCCCTTTCCGCATGTCGCACCTTCTGATGACTGCACGTTATTGTTACCCTCTGGTTCCTGTTACCCTCTGGTTCCTGTTACCCTCTGGTTCCTGTTACC
>CAYOVC010000015.1:6899-17304 GCA_964407305.1 uncultured Bacteroidaceae bacterium
GTTACTTTCTGGTCCCCGTTACCTTCTGGTTCCTGTTACCCTCTGGTTCCTGTTACCAGCCGATCAATGCTATTCACTGTCGCATCCACCCGCTCCGCAGCCACAGGAGATCCCTTTATCTGCCAGCTCCGGTGAAGAGCTGGTGGCACGGCAACTTCCGCCGGTAAATTCAGCTTTCCGGTCGAATAACATCTTGATCCCAAGCCCTGCAAAAGCCAGGACCACCAACACAAACGCTGCCAACATTACTTTGAGCATAATAGATTCATTTTTGGTTCTATGGGTATAACAATTCCGGGGGCATGAAGTTGTCGAAAGGCAACAATTTTTTAAGCATAAAAATTTTTACACTGACTGGCAGTCACTGCAGTCAACAACCTTCTCCTTCATGCGGGCTTTGTGACAGCGGATCTCCTCATGCTTTACACATTTCAGTCCGAGCCTGGCCATATCTTTATTATGACCAACGCGGTAGGCGGGGAACTTCCCCCTCTTTTTTACCAGGATATTCAATGCCATTCCCAGCATGGAGATGCTGATCAGCACGAATGATAATAGAAGTATATTCAAAAACATCTGAACAATCCCTGTTATTTGTTGTCAAAAGTGTGTAAATTTCACACTACAAAGATAATAAACGGAAAGCGAAATGCGACAAAAAGTCGTGATTGGTTTTTATGAAAAACAGACGGATCAACTTAAGCAGTGAAGAAATTCTGAACGATTTTTACCTGGCACACCTGAGTCGCCAGGTAGCACACATGGGCCGCAGGGAGGTGCTGTCGGGGAAAGCCAAATTCGGCATCTTTGGCGATGGTAAGGAGGTGGCACAGATCGCCATGGCAAAGTTCTTCCGGGAGGGTGACTGGCGTTCAGGATACTACCGCGACCATACTTTTATGATGGCTGCCGGCATGTTAACACCAGTACAGTTTTTCTATCAACTCTACGGGTTAACCGATGATACATTGAATCCCGGTAGTGCCGGTCGCAATTTTAATAACCATTTTGCATCGAAAAGCCTGAATGAAGATGGTTCATGGAAGGATCTCACCGCCATGAAAAACAGCTGTGCCGATCTTTCTCCTACCGCCGGACAGATGCCACGGCTGATCGGACTGGGATATGCATCGAAACTCTTCCGGGAGAATGAGTCACTCGGCAGCTATTCCAACTTTTCGAAGGGCGGCAACGAAGTGGCTTTCGGAACCATTGGCGATGCCAGTACGGCGGAGGGGATGTTCTTTGAGACCATCAATGCTGCAGCAGTGTTGCAGATACCGGTTGCGCTTGCGGTGTGGGACGACGGGTACGGAATCTCCGTTACGAAAGATTTACAGATTGTAAAGGGCAGTGTCTCCGGGGCACTTGAGGGTTTCCGCCAAACACAGGGCACCAACGGCATTGAGATTATGAAGGCAAATGGGTGGGACTACCCGGAGCTGGTGGAGGTGTTCAGGAAGGGGATCGAACGGTGCAGGAAAGAGCATGTTCCGGTGCTTTTCCATATCGACGAGATGGTGCAGCCCTTTGGCCACAGCACTTCCGGAAGTCACGAAAGATACAAATCTGCCGAACGGCTCGAATGGGAGAAAGCATTTGATCCGTTGCTGAAAATGGAGGAGTGGATCATCAGCAGCGGCATTGCGGATGAAAAGAGGCTTGAGGAGCTGAAGGAAAAAGCTGTAGGTGAGGCGAGAAAGGCGCGCGACAAGGCGTGGGAAGCGTATATCACACCGATCAGACAGGAGCGTGACGGATTACTGGAGATCATTGATAACAGGTCGTGCGATTGCCGCAATGAGGAGATCGATAAACTGGGCATACTGAGCAGGGACCTGAAACGTATCATGAATCCCATACGCAAGGATGTGCAGTCGACCGCCAAGCGGATCATGCGAAACCTCTGTGCCGACTGCCCGGTGCGGAGTCAGCTCCAGGAGTCGATGTCGCAGTGGATCAAAGAGTACAGGAAAAAGAACTACGAGCGCTACAGTACAAAACTATACAATGAAACAGAACGGTCGGCTCTGAAAGTGGAACCGGTTCCGGTACAGATTGATGAGGATGTTGTTGTGAACGGCAGGGAGGTTATACGGGATAACTTTGATGCATTGTTCGCCAAAAATCCGCTGCTGGTCACATTTGGAGAGGATACCGGGAAGATCGGTGATGTGAACAAGGGACTTGAGGGGCTCCAGGAGAAGTATGGTGAATGGCGCGTGACCGATACCGGGATCCGCGAAACCACGATCATTGGTCAGGGTGTCGGACTGGCCCTCCGCGGACTGAGACCCGTGGCAGAGATACAGTATTTTGATTACCTGATGTATGCACTGGCAACATTGAGCGATGACCTTGCCTCACTGCACTGGCGGACCAAGGGGGCACAGGCGGCGCCGGTGATCATCCGCACCCGTGGACACAGGCTCGAGGGGATCTGGCACTCGGGTTCCCCGCTGAGTATGGTGATCAACTCCATACGTGGCATCTATGTGTGTGTGCCGCGTAATATGACCCAGGCAGCAGGGATGTACAATACGCTGCTGGAGGCCGATGATCCGGCACTGGTGATCGAACCACTGAAGGGGTATGGGCTGAAGGAGCCCAAACCTGTCAATCCCGGAGAATTCAGGGTTCCACTTGGCAGACCTGAGGTGCTTACAGAGGGTGATGATATAACTTTGGTGACATATGGGTCGTGTGTTCGTATCGCTGAAAATGCAGTAAAGCAGTTGAAGGAGTTTGATATCAGTGTGGAGTTGATCGACGTGCAGACATTGCTGCCCTTTGATCTGGACGGAACCATCGGCAGGTCAGTTGCCAAGACCAACAAAGTGCTCTTCTTCGATGAGGATGTGCCGGGAGGCGCAACAGCTTTTATGATGAAAATGGTACTGGAGAATCAACGGGCCTATTATCACCTTGATGCTGAACCAAAAACCCTGACAGCACATGAACACCGTCCGGCCTATAGCTCCGATGGTGATTACTACTCCAATCCCAATGCAGAGGATGTTTTTGAGACCATCTATGGCATGATGCATGAATATGCCCCGGAAAAATACCCGCAGATCTACTAGGGTACTTTATCACCAGTCAAATTGATCCGCGGAAAAGATGGTTGTATTTCCAAACTTGCTGTGCCGGTAATGTTGTATTTTAACTGGTTGTCGGTTATCAGCCAGGTGACTCAATAATCTTTTCGCTCCTCCTCGCTGATCACCTTCCCCGGTGTGTCATCGTCGGTAAACCTTCTGATTTTGTAGTTGATGGCGGCGAACAGGATGCTGAACATGGGACTGAGGAAATTGAAAAAGGCAAAAGGGATATATTCGATGGTAGGAACGCCAAGTACGCGCGACTGGGTTGCACCGCAGGTGTTCCATGGGATCAGTACCGAGGTGATCGTGCCACCATCTTCAAGCGTCCGGCTGAGCACCTCCGGTTTGAGTCCGCGATCCTTATAGATACCGGCGAACATCCTGCCGGGTACTACGATGGAGATATACTGATCGGAGGCTGTGATGTTAAAAAAGATACTCGTTCCGACCGTTGTTGCTACGAGCGATCCCGTGGAGTTGGCCCACCTGATCACCGTTAAAGTGATCTTTTTCAGCATCCCGGCAGCCTCCATTGTTCCTCCGAATACCATCGCAGAGAGGATGAGCCAGATGGTGTTCAGCATTCCCTGCATGCCACCGGTGGTAAGCAGTTCATTCACCATTGCATTGTTGGTGGTGATGGTAAGTTCTCCGTAGATCGACTGCATCACACTCAGGTAGGAGGCCTTAAAGAAGGTTTGGGTTTCCGGATCAAGCATTGTTCCGACTTCACGAACAAGGTGGGGCTGGAAGATCAGTGCAAACATTGCTCCCATCAGCGATCCGAACAGCAGGGAGGGGAGGGGAGGAACCTTTTTTATGATTACAAAGATAAGCGCGGCGGGAACGAGCATCAGCCACGGGGTGACATTGAAGCGGTCATCAATGGCGGAAAGTACCAGATCAATATCCTGGAGGTCAGATTGAAAATTGTAGGTAAATCCCATCACCAAAAAGATAACCAGCGTGAGCGTCATAGCCGGCACAGTGGTGATGGTCATATACCTGATGTGGGTAAAAAGGTCTGTTCCTGCCATGGCCGGCGCCAGGTTCGTGGTGTCGCTCAGTGGCGACATTTTGTCACCGAAATAGGCTCCGGAGATGACGGCCCCGGCAACAACACCATCGCTGATGCCCAGGGTCTTCCCGATACCTACCAGCGCGATCCCCATTGTTGCGATGGTCGACCAGGAACTGCCCGTGGCAAGTGAAACGACACCGCCGATAATTACCGTGGCAAAAAGGAAAATACTTGGATGAAAGATCTTTAGTCCGTAATAGATCAGTGTGGGTACAACCCCGCTGAGCATCCACGTTCCGGCAAGGGCACCTATAAGCAGCAGGATCAGGATCGATGGCATAGCGGAACCAATGCTTTTAACGATGTTCTGCCTGATATCGGTCCATTTATGCCGCAGTGTGACAGCAATGATGCCGGCAACGGCGGCCGCGAGGATCAGCGCAAACTGATTGGCCCCGTCGAGGGTGTGATCGCCAAAGTGGACCACATTGAGCGTAAGTAGGGTGATCAGTAAAAAGATCGGTATCAGCGATTGCAGCAGTGATGGCTGCTTCGTCTTCTGTTCATCCATGCACGATAAAAAATTTCAGGGCTCAAGATAACTAAAATATGTTTAAATCCCTTTCGTTATAAGTATATACAAACAGTCTGTCAGCACCCCACTGGATTCCCGGTGTTCAGGTGCCACAGAAAAAAAAGTTTTAAAAACGTCAAAAATCGCTTAAATTGCAGATTGAAAGGAGATAAAAATGGACCTGAATTATGATTTTTTTCATATAGCGAACGACATGGTTGCTGCTGGCGGAAGGGTACTGATCTCAGAGCCGTTTTTGAGTGACCAGTATTTCAGGCGATCGGTTGTTTACCTGACCGAGCACAGTGAGAAGGGGTCGGTTGGTTTTGTTTTGAATAAGACGCTGGATATGAAAATTGCCGATGTGATCAATGATTTTCCTGATGTTGATTTCCCGGTCACACTCGGCGGACCGGTAAGCACAAATACGGTGCATTATATCCATACACTGGGTGATAAGATTCCTGAAAGCGTACATGTGAAGAATGGCATCTTCTGGGGAGGTGATTTCGAGATGATGAGGTCGCTGGTCCAAGCGGGAAGGGCCAACCAGGAGAACCTGCGTTTTTTCCTTGGCTATTCAGGCTGGACAGAGAACCAGCTGGAGGGAGAGCTGGAGACGCATGCCTGGCTGGTGGCGGAAATACCTCCTGCACTTGTCATGAAAGGAGGATCTTCGGAGTTTTGGACCAACACGCTGTCGGGATTTAATGCCAAATACAAAGCATGGGCCAATTTTCCTGATGATCCGGGACTGAATTAACACCGGTACGTTGCCCTTCAATAGATCCTGTTCATGACCTTCAACAAATCCTGGCCATGCCCTTCAATAGATCCTGTTCATGACCTTCAATAGATCCTGTTCATGATTTTTCTCAGGTCCCTGTTCCTGTGAATCTTCATGGTATTTACACCAGCAGCAACTCCTGCCTCTACATCTGTTTTTTTGTCCCCAATGAACCAGGAGCGTGAGGGATCAACATCGAACTGCGCCAGCGCTTTTTCAAGCATCAGTGGCTTGGGTTTTCTGCACAGGCAGTTCTCCATTTTTGGATGGTGGGGACAATAGAGTATAGCTGAAAGGTCGATTCCGTGACGATGCAGCTCAGTTTCCATATGTGCATGCACCTGCTCTACATCTTCGAGTGTGTACTTTTTCTTGCTAACTCCACCCTGGTTGGTAACGACAAACAGCAGGTACCCTTTTTCCTGGAAATATTGCAATGCCTCAACCACACCTCGATTGATCATGAAATCTTCGACCCGGTACACGTAGTAGTTCTTTTTCGGATGGTTGATGACCCCGTCGCGGTCAAGGAAAACGGCCTTGTTCATAAAGGGGGAGGTTAGTTCAATGTATAATTTTATAAATCAATTCCTTAAGCAGGTCTCCCTCTGGTATCACAGTTCCCTTGTATCCTTTCGATTTCAGGTCGTACTCGCGCAGAAGTTCGATGATCCGGATGACCTTTGCAGCGTTGTAGTTCCTGGCAGCATCAACATAATCCTTTACAAAAAATGGCCTTACGCCAAGCTGTTCTGCAAGATTATCTTTTGATTTATCTTTGATCCAGTAATAGATCAGGATCTTTGAGAAAAAGCTGTATAGCAGACTGATGGTGACAACCAGCGGATGGTTTTTTTGGTTATCGGCAAAGTAGTTGATGATCCTGTTGGCGGCGACCACATCTTTTTTTCCAATGGCCCGCTGCAGTTCAAAATTATTGAAATCCTTGCTGATGCCGATATTTCGTTCGATCAATGCCGGAGTGATCTTCTGCTCTCCTTCCTTCAGGGAGATGATCAGCTTGTCAATTTCGTTGGATATTTTTGAAAGATCACTTCCCAGGAATTCTGTTAGCAGTACAGATGCTTTTGGTTCAATGGAGAAGTTCCTGGATGAAAGATAGCCCGTAATCCATGTTGGAACCTGGTTGTCGTAAAGTTTTTTAGATTCGAGATAAACACTGTTTTTTAATAGTGATTTGAATACTTTTTTTCGCTTGTCAGGATTCGTATGTTTGTAATTCAATACCAGGAGTGTCGAACCCAGGGGTTTTTCGATATAGTGTATGAGATCATCGAATTTTGACATCTCCTGGGCCTCTTTCACGATAACGACCTGGTGACTGGACATCATGGGAAATCTCTTGGCTGCGTTCATGACTGCATGTGCATCGGTTTCCTTCCCATAGAGAACGGTGAGGTTAAATGATTTCTCTGCTTCACCCAATACATGTTCCTGGATATAATCTGAAACCAGGTCAATGTAATAGGGCTCATCACCTGTCAGGAAATAGACAGGATGGTACTCCCTCTTTTTGAGTCCGGCCAATATCTGATCGTAGGTTCCTGGTACCATCTATTCAAACCTGAGGTGTTTAACCGATTCACCATGGTCCCTGAGCTCAATCAGGGAATCGATTCCAATTCTTACATGCTGCTCAGCAAATTTCTCTGTAACGATCTTGTCACTCTCAGAGGTTTTAACACCGGATGAGATCATGGGCTGGTCCGAAACCAGCAAAAGGGATCCTGTAGGTATTTCATTGGCGAAACCAACAATAAAAAGTGTGGCAGTTTCCATATCGATCGCCATGCTCCTGGTGGTCCTGAGATGCTGCTTGAAGTTTTCATCATGTTCCCACACCCTCCTGTTGGTAGTAAAAACCGTACCGGTCCAGTAATCCTGTCCATGGTTCCTGATGGTTGTTGAAACAGCCCTCTGAAGACTAAATGCAGGCAGGGCAGGAACCATGGATGGAAGATAATCGTCTGATGTTCCCTCTCCTCTGATGGCAGCGATAGGCAGGATCAGGTCACCCAGCTGGTTCTTTCGTTTCAGTCCGCCGCATTTTCCCAAAAACAGAACCGCTTTGGGATTGATGGCAGCCAGGAGATCAACGATGGTAGCTGCATTGGCACTGCCCATACCAAAGTTGATGATCGTGATGGAGTCTGCATTAGCGCAGGGCATATTGGCAGTTGGATCTGTGATGGTTGTATTCATCTCACTACAGAAAAGATCCATGTAGTTGTTGAAGTTTGTGAGCAGAATATAATCACCGAAATTTTCAATTGGATTTCCTGTATACCGTGGGAGCCAGTTACGAATGATCTCCTTTTTTGTTTTCATGGATGAATGTCTTAATTTCGGTTCGTCACAAAAATGATTTCATAAAGATAACAGCATTTATGCAAATTCTGAACTTGCCGGAGTATGATTTAAAACTTAAGGAGGTTTCGGGGCGGACATTGGTATTCGACCCTTTCAGGTCAAAATATGTAATTCTGACTCCGGAAGAGCTTGTTCGTCAGCGCTTTGCTCTATTTCTCATCAAAGCGAGGAGGTTTCCCGGCACACTGATGGCCACGGAGTATTCATTGAAGCTGAACAGAATGTCAAAACGATGCGATATACTTGCATTTAACAGGGAGGGAAAACCTGTTGCCCTGGTGGAGTGTAAATCACCCGATGTGAAGATCAGTCAGGAAGTTTTCGATCAAATCTCCAGGTACAATGTAGTTTTCAGGGTAAGTTATCTGATGGTTACCAATGGTATGAAACATTACTGTTGCAAAGTGGATTTTCTTACGGGAAGTGTGGAGTTTTTACCGGATATTCCTTTTTACGATGCTATCTCCTGAGTAATGCACTGCCTGCACAGGTGTTTAACTGATCATTGCATATTCTTACCTGATCAACTGCAGGAAATGTTCATCTTTGAAACTTTCACCGTTCCAGTTCCAATCCTTTCTCGTTCCGGTAACAACGAAGCCTGCTTTCTTAAACAGGTCGAGACTCGATGTGTTATCAATTGCGATGCTGCAATAGAGTTGATGGATCTTCAGTACCTTAAAGCAATAGTTCTTCAATATTTCCAGAGCCTCGGAAGCATAACCCTGTCTCCGTTCACTCTTTTCCCCGATCAGGATTCCTATCGCAGCCCGTTTATGAAAATGGTCGAAATCGAACAGGTCGATGGTTCCTACCGGTTGAGTTTTTTCCGTGAGCTGTATAATCAGCCTCAGCTGTTTGGTCTCGAAGATATCCTTATGTGCATTTTCCAGGTATCTCTTAAGGATAAACCTTGAAACAGGGGAGAGTGTTTCCGAAATATTCCAGATATCGGTGTCATTTTCCCATTGATACAGTAGTTCAAGGTCCTCTGGTTCGAGGGCGCGTAATTGTATATTATTGCCCAGAAGAATGTTGTCAGTCATTGTCTTCTCTTGAATAGATGACTTGATAGTCTTTACCGCTTTCGGATTGTATGGTTATTTTATCGTTCACAGCATCATATTCCAGTGTGATTCTTTCGCCTGTTTCAGGATCGGTAATGGTAATGGTAAAGTCCTCTTCGCTGAGGCGGGTCAAGGCTTTTGCCATGGTCTCCTCCCTGGGGATGATCTCGATATACCAGATGTCTCTTCCCCCGGCGCCCCCTGCATCGCGCATGGTGTATATGCCCGTGTTACCATCTTTCACGGGAACAAAATAGGTATTATCATTTGTAGTGTTGATGGGAAAACCGATATTGAAGACCTGACCAAAAGAGCCATCCTCCTTCATATCGCATACAAAAATATCGTATCCACCCATGTTGAAGTGGCCGGTGGAGGCGAAGATAAGCTTTTTGCCATCCGGACTTAAGTAGGCAGATGTTTCGTCATGATCGGTATTGACCTTTGGTCCGGCGTTAACCGGTTCTCCCCATGACCCATCTGCAAGTTTTTTGCTCAACCAGATATCGAGTCCCCCGTATGTTCCCCTCCGGTCACTCGAAAGAATAATCTGTTCCCCGTCGGGAGAAAATGAGGCATGGTCCTCGGTAAAGTTTGAGTTGATGTTGCCCGGAAGGGGTTCGGCCCTGCTCCAGAATGTTCCGTCATAGCGGCTGTATAAAATATCGCTGTCATATTGACCCCTTTTGACCAGCAAAAGTTCCGTTCCGTCGGCTGACAGCCCAGTGGGTGCCATTTCACCATCAGATCCCACCTGGGGTGTGATGTTGACAGGTGTTGTCCACTTTCCGTCCTGCTTGACGCTCATCATGATCGCTTCATAGAATTTCTGACTGACCATCCAGACGAGGACATTTTCATTGGCGGAGATCACAGCGTTATATTCGTCTTCCCCGGTATTCAGAGGTTCCTCAAAACAGAACTTATAGATATCCAGCGATGCATCCTGGATGATCTTTGCACGGCCAACGGCTTTGATCTCCTCCTCGGTGATCCTGATATTATAGTTTTTTTCAAAGTTCTTGATCGATTTAAATGTTTCATAGGCATTGAGTGCCTCTTCGAGCTGGTTGTTGATCCTGTAGGCATTTCCCAGGAAAAACCAGGTGTGGTGGGGGGCTTTTTTCTCTTTATAATAATTTTTCCTGTATTTAAGATCCGTATTTTCAGTAGCTTTCAGGAAATGATCAATGGCGTTATGTTCCTGTCCCTCTATATTCAGGTAGGCCATCCCCAGCTTGAAGTGGGCATTGTGGTTTTCAGGCTCCTTTAAAAGCAGTTGCCTGTAGAGGTAAGCTGCCTCTTCATACTCTTCCCGTGCAAAGAAGAAGTCACCATCTTCAAACAGCTCCTCCGGTGTCTCTTCCTGGGCAAATAAAAAGGATGGAATGAACAGGCATAAGATCAATATGGCTGTGGTTTGTCTCATTTAATCCTTAGATGTTCAGGAACTTGTACATC
>CAYOVC010000016.1:0-17182 GCA_964407305.1 uncultured Bacteroidaceae bacterium
TCTTTCCCCGGCTATTTTTCGCTTTCCTATCTTTAAGGCATCAAATCCTACACGTATGATTACTCGTCAACTTATTGAACCTGAAAGCATTGTTGTGATCGGGGCATCGAACAATACTGCTAAACCGGGCGGAAAAATCTACCACAGCATTAAGAACGGAACTTTCAAAGGCTCGCTTTATGCAGTGAATCCAAAAGAGGAAATCATCCAGGGCGATCCCTGTTACCGGGACCCGGACGATCTTGCCGAAGTCGACCTGGCAGTGTTGGCCATTCCTGCCAGGTTCTGTGCCGAAACGGTTGCGCTGTTGGCTTCCCGAAAGTCAACCCGGGCTTTCATTATTATATCTGCCGGATTCAGCGAGGAGAACGAGGAGGGAGCAGCGATAGAGCGAGAGATCGCAGGGATATGCGAAAGGTATGGAGCCTCGCTGATAGGACCCAATTGTATCGGTGTCATGACCCCCGGTTACCAGGGAGTGTTTACACTTCCTATCCCAAAGCTGGATCCGGAAGGATGTGATTTTATTTCCGGTAGTGGAGCCACTGCGGTCTTTATTATGGAGGCGGGCCTGCAGAAGGGGCTTAAATTCAACACGGTATTTTCGGTCGGAAATTCCGCCCAGAATGGTGTGGAGGATGTTTTGGAATACATGGATGAAACCTATCGTGAAGGGGTAAGTTCCAAAGCAAAAATACTCTATTTCGAATCGATAAAGAAACCCGATAAGCTGCTAAAACATGCTGCGAGCCTGATCAGGAAGGGATGCAGGATCGCTGCTATCAAGGCAGGAACCTCTGAGGCTGGTAGTCGCGCTGCATCCTCACACACAGGAGCACTTGCGACCCCCGACCAGGCTGTTGATGCTCTGTTTCGCAAGGCCGGAATTATCCGGTGTTATGGAAGGGAGGAACTGGCCACTGTAGCTGCTCTGTTGCTTTACCCCGAACTGCCGGGAAAGAACTTCGCAATTATCACCCATGCAGGCGGTCCTGCCGTGATGCTTACTGATGCATTGGCAGAGGGTGGACTGGATGTTCCGCACCTGGTGGGAGAGGATGCAGATGAACTGCTTACAAAGCTTTTTCCCGGATCGTCCACCGCCAATCCGATCGATATCCTGGCAACCGGTACCGCAGAGCAGGTCAGAACATGTCTCGATTATTGTGAAAACAGGTTTGATCTGGTCGATGGCGTGGTGCTGATCTTTGGAACGCCCGGTCTGACTCCTGTGTATGACGTATACGAGGAGTTGCACAACCATATGCTCAGTTGTAAAAAGCCCGTTTTTCCTGTGCTGCCCTCTGTCACCACGGCCGCCGGGGAGGTGGAGAAGTTCCTCTCATACGGCCATATGAATTTTCCGGATGAGGTGCTGCTGGGCAGGGCACTTGTGAAAATAGATGCCACCCCCGAACCGGCACCGGAGAATATCTACCTGGATGGTGTGGAAATACAGTCGGCCAGGAAGATCATTGAGGCAGCGGACAACGGTTATCTTTCTCCGCCGAAGGTGCATGCCCTGCTTTCGTATGCCGGTATTTCCATGGTCAGTGAACGGGTCACAGATCTTCAGGAAGAGGTTGCTTCCTTTGCTGAAGAGGTCGGTTATCCGCTGGTAATGAAGGTGGTAGGGCCGCTTCACAAGACCGACGTAGGAGGTGTTACACTGAATATCAAAACTGAGGAGGCATTAATGGAATCTTTCCACAGGATGAAGCGGATCGAAGGCTATGAAGCCGTTCTTCTGCAACCCATGCTGAAGGGACATGAACTTTTTGTCGGGGCCTCCTATGAGCCAGGGTACGGACATATTGTAATGTGCGGACTGGGGGGTATCTTTGTTGAGGCATTGAAGGATATTTCCACCGGACTGGCGCCACTTACCTTTCCGGAGGTCGAGAAGATGATCCGTTCACTTCGGTCCTATCCCCTGTTGAAAGGTGTCAGGGGACAAAGTCCCGTGGATATTCAAAAATTTGAGGAGATCGTTGTGCGACTTTCAACATTGCTGCGCTATGCTACAGAGATAGCTGAACTGGATATGAATCCGCTGATCGCCGGTGAGCACGGGATTTTCGTTGCAGATGCAAGGGTACGAATTGAGAAAAAAGTTACATAACACATCCAATGTATGTTAAACGACACCCTCCGTTTCAACATCAATTTTTAATTTCACGTTGCAAAACCAAATGTATGAGGAAGACACCGATTAATTCAGATGTGGTCAGCAAAGTAATTGAAGATTTCGGTATTCATCCGGTCGGGAAAGGAACGATCAGGGAGATTGTAAAGATCGTAAATGATGTTCAGGAGATCACCGGCGAGCAGTATATCAGGATGGAGATGGGGGTACCGGGACTGGAGCCGGCCGCAGTTGGTGTGGAGGCTGAGATCGAAGCGCTGAAGCTGGGCGTGGCATCAAAATACCCAAATATTGAGGGGATCCCGCCACTTAAAAAGGAGGTAGCACGTTTCGTGAAGCTTTTTATGGACCTGGATATTCCACCGGAGTGTTGTGTCCCAACAGTCGGATCAATGATGGGAGGAATGGCATCGTTCATGGTGGTAAACAGGTCGGACCGTTTCAGAACAGGCACACTCTTTCTCGACCCGGGCTTTCCTGTACAAAAGCAACAGTGCCTGGTACTCGGACATGAGTACGGTTCGTTTGATCTCTACGATTTCCGGGGCGAAAAGCTGGAGGAGAAACTGGAAGAGGAGATCAACATGGGTAAATATTCGTCGATCCTCTATTCCAATCCCAATAATCCGTCATGGATATGCCTTACAGAAGAGGAGCTGGAGGTAATTGGCAGGGTTTCGAAAAAATACGATGTAACTGTGATCGAGGACCTGGCCTATTTTGGAATGGATTTCCGGAAGGACCTGTCCAAACCGGGAGAGTCGCCCTACCAGGCAACGGCTGCCAGGTACACCGATAATTATATTTTACTTATCTCCAGTTCAAAAGCGTTCAGCTATGCCGGACAAAGGATAGGAATGATGGTGATCTCTCCGGCATTGTACAACAGGAAGTTTACCGACCTCAAAAGGTATTACAGCTCGGATAAATTCAGTCACGCCATGATCTATGGATCGCTCTATTCATTATCCGCGGGAGCGGCCCATGCAGCGCAGTACGGACTGGCGGCCATATTGAAGGCAGTGAATGATGGCGAATTCGATTTTGTTGAAGTGGTGAGGGAGTACGGGGAGAAGGCAAAGATTATGAAGAAACTGTTTTTGAAGTATGGTTTCAGCATTGTTTATGAGAAGGATATTGATGAGCCGATTGCAGATGGCTTCTATTTTACCATCGCTTACCCTGGTTTTGATGGTACCGAGCTGGTTGAGGAGTTGCTGTATTACGGAATCAGTGCGATCGCTTTGAATATTACGGGCAGCGCCTATCCTGAAGGTCTCAGGGCATGCGTATCCCAGGTGCGAAGGGAGCAGTTCAGTGAGCTGGAACACAGGCTAAGCTGTTTTAAGAAAGATCACCCCATTGATTAATAATGTTTCTAAATTATGTTATTTTGGGATGAATCATTTCATACGGGGATAACTTTTTTTTATAATCGTATGGTTATAGCTACTTTTCCGAATCAATTACTGACGGATACAATTGTCGGGGCCAGGAAGGAGAAGCAGGAATTATTTTAGGTACAGCAAATTAAAATCTGAATTATGGGAAAAATGAGAGGAGCCATCGTGGTTGACATCGAGCGTTGCAAGGGTTGTGAGCTCTGTATGGTCAACTGTCCCACAGAAGTAATTGCCATGGCGAAGGAGGTTAACGGCAAGGGTTACCACTATGCATACATGGAGGAGCCGGAGAAATGCACCGGATGTTCTAACTGCGCCATAGTTTGTCCAGATGGCGTTATAACAGTTTACAGGGTAAAGGTTTAAATCGTGTTTTCTATCCGATTTTACAGTTAAACAATTCATAATAATTTCGATAGATATGGGAGAAATTCAATTATTGAAAGGCAACGAGGCCATCGCAGAAGCAGCCATCAGGGCAGGAATGGACGCCTACTTCGGATATCCCATCACACCGCAGTCGGAAGTGCTTGAGTATCTCACCCTGCAGCGACCGGAAGAACGTACTGGGATGGTTGTGTTGCAGGCTGAGAGTGAGATTGCTGCCATCAACATGGTGTACGGTGCAGCAGGCACCGGTAAAAAGGTGATGACCTCATCATCCAGTCCGGGTATCAGCCTGAAGATGGAAGGAATCAGCTATATTGCCGGGGCCGAGTTGCCCTGTCTGATCGTTAATGTGGTGCGGGGTGGTCCGGGACTCGGAACCATACAGCCCTCACAGGCCGACTACTTCCAGGCTACAAAGGGTGGGGGACATGGCGATTATCACATGATCGTGCTGGCACCCTCATCGGTGCAGGAGATGGCCGATTTCGTGGATAAGGGGATGGAGCTGGCATTTAAGTACAGAAATCCGGTGATGATCCTTTCCGACGGACTGATCGGTCAGATGATGGAGAAGGTGGAGTTGCCGGAGCAGAAGGAGCGGGTGAAGGAGTTTGATCCGGAGTGGACCATTACCGGGAAGACAAAAGGCAAGAAGCGAAATATCATCACCTCGCTCAACCTTGATCCGGAAAAGCAGTATCTTCATAATGTGAAGCTTCAGGAGAAGTATAACAGCATGAAGCAGGATGTAATGTTCGAGAAGTTTTCCTGCGATGATGCTGATTTTCTTTTGGTTGCCTATGGCTCTAGCGCACGGATCTGTCAGAAAGCAGTTGATGCGGCGCGCAGCCGGGGCAAGAAACTGGGACTTCTGCGTCCGATCACCCTGTTCCCTTTTCCGGACGAGATCATCGCGAAAATGGCACGCCAGGTCAAAGGGATCTTAACGGTAGAACTGAGTTCCGGACAGATGGTAGAGGATGTGAAGCTGGCGGTGAATGGCAGGATTCCTGTTTACCACTATGGCACCCCGGGAGGAAAAATTTTCTCTCCCGATGATGTTTTAAAAGCAATTGAAGAAAAATTAATGGGAGGTTACTAATGGAAATCAATGAGATAATTAAGCCGGAAAACCTGGTGCACAGCCGCACCCCACTTATGACCGATGCGACACTCTCCTATTGTCCAGGGTGTGGCCACGGAACGGTACATCACCTGGTCATGGAGGTGATTGAGGAGATGGGTATCCAGGAGGATACAATGGGAATTGCTCCGGTCGGGTGTTCTGTACTGGCGTACGACTTTATGGATATTGACATGTCGCAGGCGGCCCATGGACGTGCGCCTGCAGTTGCAACCGGGATCAAGCGTTTATGGCCCGACAAGTATGTGTTTACCTACCAGGGCGATGGCGATTTGGCGGCAATCGGAACTGCGGAGACCATCCATGCCTGTAACAGGGGCGAGAATATTGTTATTATTTTCATCAACAATGGTATTTATGGTATGACCGGGGGACAGATGGCGCCTACCACCCTTGAGGGGATGAAGTCATCAACCACCCCTTACGGCCGTGACCACAAACTCATGGGTCACCCGCTAAAGATCACGGAACTGGTGGCACAGTTGCCGGGCACATACTTTGTTACCCGCCAGGCTGTGCACAAGCCCGGAAATGTGAGAAAGACAAAGAAGGCGATCAGAAACGCTTTCGAGATACAGAAGGATAAGAAGGGACTTGCATTTGTTGAGATTGTCTCCAACTGCAATTCGGGCTGGAAGATGAGTCCGGTTCAATCCAACGAGTGGATGGAGGAGCATATGTTCCCATTCTATCCGTTAGGTGACATCAAACTGGAGGGGAAAATTGTGAAAGACCTGATGAAAGAGTTAATGTAATTTGAACGGCCGACAAAAACTACAACTATGACTGAAGAGATAATTATTGCAGGATTTGGTGGACAGGGGGTTCTTTCAATGGGAAAGATCCTGGCTTATTCGGGAATTATGCAGGAGCAGGAGGTAAGCTGGATGCCCTCCTATGGTCCGGAAATGCGTGGCGGCACTGCCAATGTTACCGTTATTCTAAGCGATGACAGGGTGAGTTCGCCGGTGCTGCACAGCTTCGATACGGCCATTATACTGAACCAGCAGTCGCTCGATAAGTTTGAAGGAGCTGTGAAGCCGGGAGGAATGCTTTTATATGACCCGAACGGTATTACGAAGCATCCTGAGCGAGACGATATCAGGATATTCAAGGTTGAGGCCGCCGCCGAGGCGGCAAGAATGGGCGCTCCAAAGACATTTAATATGATCGTTCTTGGCGCATACCTGAAGGTGAACCCGGTGGTTGAATTTGATAATGTGATCAAGGGGCTGAAGAAATCTCTGCCCGAGCGGCACCACCACATGATCCCGGCCAACGAAAAGGCGATCCACCATGGAATGGATATCGTAAAGGAGGCGAAGCTGGAGCGCCAGTAAGGAAGCGGGTGGCACCTGCCCGATTATTTACTGTTCGTAAAAGTGCATATCCCTGATATATTTATAGGTCTTCTCCGGCAGGAAATATTTCATATCCTTTTCATTCCTGATGGCCCTCCTGATAAAGCTGGAGGAAATCTCCATCAGGGGGGCATCAACCAGTGTAACATTTTTATGGTTGAGGATCTCCTCTTTCGACACACCGGGACGGGGATAGACAAGGCGGGGGTAATTTTCAGCCAGTACATCCGCATTTTTCCATTTGTTGAAATTTCTGAGTCCGTCTGCACCCATGATGATCCAAAACTCCCTGTAAGGCTGTTTCTCCTTCAGATAGGTGAGGGTGTCAATTGTGTAGGAGGGTTGTGGCAATCCGAATTCGATATTGGAAACGGAGAACCGATCATCTTTGCCGACTGCAAGCCTGGTGAGCTCGAGCCTGTGGTAGTCATCGAGCAGTGTTTCCTTCTTTTTCAGGGGGTTTTGCGGACTTACAACAAACCATAGCTCGTCGATCCTGGTGAACTCCAACATGTAATTGGCAATGGCCATATGTCCGATATGCACCGGGTTAAACGAGCCGAAAAAAAGTCCTGTTATGGTCATGTTGCTAAGATACAAAAAATGTCTCCTTGTTTGTATTTATGGGTGGTGATCATTGGCCACAGGATGCGGAACGTTTCAGGCGATATAATTCTGTATCAGCTGTTCCGCCTCACCAAGTGTTTTATCCAGCTGGTCGTTGATCAGTATATGATCGAAATGACCTGCAAAGGAGAGCTCTTCAAGGGCTTTTCCAAGCCGTTTCTGCAGTTGCTCCTCGGAATCTGTACCCCTGTCCCTGAGCCGTTTTTCCATGATCTCCAGGGAGGGAGGATGAACAAAAATGGCCAGGGCAGCGCTGCCGAACTCCTGCTTGAGTCTGACTCCGCCTACTACGTCGATATCGAATACCACATGCCTGCCTGCTTTCCGCAGCCGTTTCACTTCTGAACGCAGCGTTCCATAGTATTGTCCGGAATAGACCTCTTCCCACTCCAAAAATGCGCCCTCTTCAATTTTTTTCCTGAAATCATCAACGGTAAGAAAGTAATAATCGACACCCTCTTTTTCGTTTTCCCTCGGGCTCCTGGATGTGGCGGATACACTGAAGGACAGATCCGGAAAGTGTCCAAGCAGGTGCCTTACGATGGTTGTCTTACCTGAACCGGAAGGGGCGGAGAAGATGATCAATTTTCCTTTCATATTATAGCACATTCAGCAACTGCTCTTTGATTTTTTCCAACTCATCTTTCATCTCCACAACAATGCGCTGGATCTCCTTGTGATTGGCTTTTGAGCCCAGGGTGTTGATCTCGCGACCGATCTCCTGACCGATAAAATTCAGTTTCCTGCCGACCGGTCCGCCAGTTTCCATGATCTCCAGGAAGTAATCGAGATGGTTCTTTAACCTTACCTGCTCCTCGTTGATGTCGAGCTTCTCCATGTAAAACAGCAGTTCCTGTTCAAAACGGTTGTGGTCGATCTCCTCCTTCAGTTTAAGCTCCTCGAGGTTACCCAGGATCCGCTGCTTCAGCTTCTCGATCCGCTCCTGCTCATGTGGTGCGATCTTTTCCTGAAGCTGCTGAATGTTTTTTACGCCCCTTACCAGGTCCTGCTTCAAGGCCTCACCCTCCCGGGTACGAAATCTATCCAGCTCCCCGATCGCCTGTTCAAGTGACTCCCTGACCGACTCCCACTCCTCTTCAATGACCTCTGTTTTTTCTGAGATAATTGTGTCGGGAAGGCGCATGGCAGTTGATAGCAGCTCACCGGCATCCAGCTGCAGTTCCTCCGTTACAGACTTCAACTGCCTGATGTAGTCTTTCACCACGGCACTGTTAATTGTGGCAGCAGCTCCTTCGATCATCTCATAATGAAAAGTGCACTCTATCTTACCACGCTCCAGTGCCTTGGAGATTACCTGTCTGATTTCCAAATCCTTTGACTTATAGATCGCCGGGAGCCGTGTACTGGTGTCGATCTGTTTGCCGTTCAGGGACCTGACCTCTATGGTGAGTTTTTTTGAGGGCAGCTGGCACACTGCCTTCCCAAAGCCGGTCATCGATTTGAGCATAAGGTACGGTTGATTGATTTTTGCAAAGGTAGTAAATTTGTTGTTCAGGCTGTATCCGATTTTAAGAGATGGGACCCCGAACGGGCGACGTATCTTATGTGGCAGTTTTGAACGCCTGCACTTATGCAGGCTGCTTTACAACCACCTTCGATTTCCATCTGCCCATCTTATAGTAGCCCAGTGTTAGCAACAATCCCATGGTCCAGCCGATCGGGATCGACCACCATATCCCTGTTTCGCCGAATTTCTGACTGAGCAGAAAAGCTGCCGGGATGCGAACCAGCCAGAGGGCGAAGAGTGTGATGAACATCGGGATCAGCGTATCACCGGCACCACGCATCACGCTGCCAAAAATGAACATGGAGGTGAAGATCAGGTAGAATGAGGTGACGATGGTCAGGTAATCCCCCCCAATCCTTATCACCGTTGTGTCTTCTGTAAACCAACCCATTAGCGGATATTTAAAGATGATCACCACAGCGGTCATCACCAGCGAAACGGTTGATGACATAAACAGGGTTGTCCATAAGCCCCTGTTAACCCTTTCAAGTTTTCCGGCACCCATATTTTGACCCACATAGGTAGCAAGCGCCTGGGCGAAAACCATGGCCGGTATCACTGCGAGGCTGTCGAGCCTTCCGGCAGCTGTATATGCAGCCGTTACATTTGTACCGAAAGTATTTACGATTCCCATCAGGGCCATCATTCCGAGTGCCACAAAAGTGTGCTGAAGTCCTGTCGGAAGCCCGATCCGTATACTCTCCCTGAACACCTTTTTGTCGAAGGCAAAGTCCCTTAAATTAAATTTGATCAGCGGATGGGTCCTGTTCAGGTAGATAGCCGCCACGAAGAATGCTACCCCCTGGGCGATCAGTGTGGCCCATGCGGCACCTTCCACCCCCCATCCCAGCTTTAAAATAAACAGAAGGTCGAGCCCGATATTCAACACAGTGGCGAGGATCAGGAAGTATAACGGTGTTATGGAATCACCTAAACCACGCAGAATCGACGAGACCCCATTGTATCCGAAGAAGAGAAACAGTCCGCCAACATATATCGACAGGTAGGACACCCCCATCTCCATCAGCTCCTCGGGTAGCTGCATCAGTCTGAATATCTGCTCAATAAAAGGAAATCCAATGGCTGTTAGTATGATGGCTGCTGCGAAAAGCAGGATAAACACCGTGTCGATAGCACGTTTTACCATCTTATAGTCTTTCGCTCCGAAGAACTGCGAAATAACGATTGTTCCGCCACTGGCTATGCCAATGACCAGTGCGATCAGTGTGAAAATAATCGGAAATGATGCGCCTACAGCGGCGAGTGCCTCCTTCCCCAGGTAGTTGCCCACAATGATTTGATCGACAAATGTATACAGTTGCTGAAACATCTGTCCGATCAACATCGGAAGGGCAAACTTAAAAATTGCCACTCCAATTCTCCCTGTGGTTAAATCCTTCATCAATTTAAGTCTCTTGCACCGCTGAACCTTTAGCTCGGCGAAGCCAAATATCTATTTCCAATGATGAGGGGTTCCCAAAAGAATAGTTGTTCTTTGGTACCGCTTTCCTAACAGAAAAATCATCGGGGTTATGTAAAGCTTTGCATAGCAGGTATTATAACACCTCCGGTTTTCAGCTGACAAAGGTCAGCTTTTAATTGTAAAATACAAGCAGGTAGACAATGAGATTCATGTTATGTTCATTAAGGATTGAAAATGACAGGAACCCGCAGGGGTTGAACCCCCGCAAATGTCTGAACCCCGCACCGGGTTGCGTTATCCGGCCAAATTACCGATAGTTACGGTGAATCGTCTCTTATTTGTCTGCTGGTTCAAGCTCTACGGTGAAGTGACGCATGATCTGCGCCTCGCTGACGATCCTGTATCCCGAGCGGATCGAATCCCGGCGTTCGAAAACGTTTTTCAGTGCTGCAGCGATATAGTCCATATGGTTCCTCGAATAGACCCTGCGAGGTATGGCGAGCCTCAAGAGCTCAAGTCCGGGATACCGGTTTTCCCGTGTATCCGGATCGCGGTCGGCCAGCAGTGTGCCGATCTCCACCCCCCGAACCCCCGATTCGAGGTAAAGCTCCAGCGCCAGTGTCTGCCCGATAAATTCCTCACGCGGCACCTTCGGCAGGAATTTTTTGGCATCCACGAAGATCGCATGGCCACCGAAGGGTTCCTGAACGGGAATATGGTACTGATTCAATAGCTCCCCCAGGTAGTGCACCTGCCTGATCCTGCTGTCGAGGTATTCATAGGTGGTCGCCTCCTTCAGTCCGACCTCCAGTGCCGCCATATCACGTCCCGCCATTCCACCGTAAGAGAGAAATCCCTCGAACATGATGTTGAAATGCGATGCCTTTCTATAGAGCTCATGATCCTGCATGGCCACGAACCCGCCGATATTCACCAATCCGTCTTTTTTACTACTCATGGTCATCCCGTCGGCATAGCCAAACATCTCCCGGACAATCTCCCGTATCTCCTTCCCGGCGTATCCCCCTTCGCGGGTTTTTATGAAATATGCGTTCTCTGCAAACCTTGCCGCGTCGAAGAACAGAGGAATTCCATGCGTGCCGGCAAATGCTTTCACCTGCCTCAGGTTCTCCATACTCACCGGTTGTCCGCCCGTTGAATTACAGGTAATGGTGACAAGGATCATCGGAATCCGCGCCCGCCCGTATTTCATAACTGCCTGTTCAAGTTTCGCGATATCCAGGTTGCCTTTAAACGGATGGTAGAGACCAGTATCGGATGCTTCGTCGATGGTGCAATCGATCGCCCTGGCATTCCGGAACTCAATGTGCCCCTTGGTGGTGTCGAAATGGGCGTTCCCGGGAAGCACGTCTCCCTCCTTCACGGTTGCCGAAAACAGGACATTCTCCGCGGCCCTGCCCTGATGCGTGGGCAGCATATGCTCAAAACCGGTAAGTTCACGGATGGTCTCGCGCAGTTCGATGAACGACCGGCTGCCGGCATACGACTCATCGCCCGACATGATCGCCGACCATTGCTCCTGGCTCATCGACCCGGTCCCGGAATCGGTGAGCAGGTCGATATACACCTGGTCGCTGTCGAGATAAAACAGGTTGTACCGCGCCTCTTTAATCCATTTTTTGCGCTGTTCGGACGTGCTCCTGTGGATGGACTCAATGGTTTTTATCTTGTAAGGTTCTGCGTACGGAAGTTCCATGATCTTTGCATTGTGCTGGTTCGACGAATATGTTGGATTGCCGGAAAAGGTGGTAACGGGGGATCGCGCACTGGCGCTCGCAGTTCATTGCTGTCCGGTCGGGCGATCAGGAAAAGCAGGGATAACCATCGCGCTTCTTGATGTAACGGTAACGAAATTTTGAATGATATGTGGTGATGCTGCTGTCCATGGATACAAATGTATCCGTTCATTCAGAAAAAATCCATTTTGGGAGGCTGTTTTCTGACATAACCAAAGGGGGAATCATCGGAACGGGGACCGATGAAATGAGTTTTGTTGGCCGCCAGCTAACTTTTATAATTCCGTTTGAATAGAAGAGCAATAGCGGTGCCTGACTATCCGGCAGGTTGCAACGGGCAGCTCGGTCTTTCAGTACCCGGTGTTTTCAAGATACCGGGCATAATACTTCTGTACGATCTCCTCTTTCACTTTTGCAGCTTTCTCCATCCGCAGTTCATAGTCGGCTTTCCTCTCTCTTTTCTGGCGCGGAAGAAAGAGCGGGTTCTCTCCCAGCTCCTTTTCAACCTCCTCTCTAAAGTATTTCATTGCGAAAATTTCCGGGTGGAGCTCCCAGGTGGTGAGCCTTCCATCCATTCCGGCACTGATAAAACTTTTTCCTCCGGGCAGAAATGCGATGTCGGGAATGCTCCCCTGGTTCTCCAGGTAGGCGTACAGCTGCTCCCCGGTTTCAACATCCCACAACTTGATCGCATGGTCGGCCGATGCGCTCAGGAGATAGTGTCCGTCCTGACTGAATTCGATCTCCAGCACCATGTCCTGGTGACCCTTGAGCAGGTGTACCAGCCTGTTCTCTGCGATGTTCCATATTCTCACCGATTTGTCCTGCGACGCCGATGCAATGAGTGTTCCATCCGGACTAAATACTACATCATAAATATTTCCCGAATGTCCCTGCAGTTTCCCTGTCACCTCTTTCGTTGCAAGATCCCACAGCAGCACAGTTTTATCGCTCGATCCACTGGCCAACTGGCGGCCTTCCGGACCAATTGCCACTGCCAGGGTGATGTCCTCGTGGGCCCGCATCTCCGCTTCGACGATCCCTTCGTATATATCGATCAGTAGGAAGGTTTTGTTGACCTCCGTGCAGGCGATCTGCTTTCCCGCCGGGTCGATATCCATGCTCCAGATGGTGTTTTTGTTGTGACCCCACGAGGTGATCTTCGTGCCGGTAGTATCGTACAGCAGGATCCGGTTGCCGGCAGCAAGGAAGATCACATCCATTTTCGGACTCATCTCTATATCGTAGATCGCTGCGCCGGCTGCGTCTTCCACCGTGCGTAGCTCCTCACCTGAAGCAGCGCTCAGTATGCGCAGGGTGCCATCTTCGAATCCCGCGAGGAGCCAGAGACTGTCGGGTGAAACGCTCACAGCGGTAACGGGCATTTTGTACGCAATGGAGCGAACGATATAATCTAACGGCTGTGCTGCGGCAGTCGCTCCTATGAGTGCGACAACCAGGACCAGGATATTCTTGCGCATGATGTCTGTTTTGGTTCATAGCAAATTTGAGAAAAATCGCTGACTTATCCTCAAGGAACGAAATACACTTTTTAACACCGTAAAATTTATTTATTTAGATTGATTCTAATATCTTTGTGGTCTGGTAAAAAGGAGGGTGAGCATGCAGTTGGTGGAATTTATTACAAGTTTTTTTGTTGAGATGTGGGCGCTATTGATGGAGATGGCACCCTATCTCCTCATTGGATTTTTGTTTGCTGGGATCCTGAAGGTCTTTTTCCCGCGCAGAATCATCAAGAAATATATCGGGGGCTCAAATTTCAGTTCAGTGCTGAACGCATCCCTGCTGGGGGTACCCATGCCCTTATGTTCGTGCGGTGTTCTGCCGGCGGGAATCGGTTTTTATAAAAATGGCGCCTCCAGGGGATCGACCGTTTCATTCATGGTGTCGACACCCCAGACAGGTGTCGACTCGATCATTGCTACCTATGCGATGCTCGGACTCCCTCTCGCTATACTGCGTCCCATTATTGCCCTTTTGTCGGGTATTCTTGGAGGCACCCTTACCAATTACCTTGGCGGGAGCATCGCGGCATCGGAACAATTAAAAAAGGAGGACGAGGACGGGGTGCGCTCTTTCAGGGAGATGCTTCGATACGGGTTTGTTGAGATGCTGCAGGATATCAGCAAATGGCTCATTATCGGGTTCCTGGTTGCCGCCTTCCTGGCAGTGATCATTCCCAACGACTTTTTTGCAGAGACGGTCTCCAACGAGTACCTCTCCATGTTGCTGATCCTGGCCGCTTCCATTCCGCTTTATGTGTGTGCCACCGGATCCATTCCCATTGCAGCCGTTTTGCTGCTGAAGGGGTTGTCGCCCGGCGCGGCGATTGTTTTCCTGATGGCAGGTCCGGCTACCAATGCTGCCACGATGGCGGTAATCAATAACACGATGGGAAGAAGGGTGTTCTGGTTATATATGATCAGTATCGTCGGTGGCGCGGTGCTGTTCGGTTCGCTGGTAAATGAGCTGATCCCGCGTGAGTGGATCATGGGAGCCCTTCCGGAGCTGCATCACGGGATGCACGATCATGGTACACATGGAGGTTACTGGATTAAACTGATCTCTGCAGTGGCGCTGGTCCTTCTGATCATCAACGGTACTATCCGGAAATTTTTGGAGCGGCGGGCAAACAAACAGAAAACAGATAAGACGTTCGATATGAAAAAAACACAGATATATGCTGTAGAGGGAATGACATGTAACCACTGTAAAGCTTCTGTGGAGAACGGGATCAGGGAAATTGACAAAGATCTTGATATCTTTGCGGATCCTTCGGGAAACGAACTCCACATCTCTGGCGGTGAACCGGCAGAGGAGGAGGTAAAAAGAAAGGTTGAATCATTGGGTTACATCTTTAAAGGGAAAAAATAGCATTGACGCTTAACGATCTACAGACGGGCGATTCCGCAATTATTACACGGATACATGGAACGGGTGCTTTCAGGAAGCGCATCACCGAGATGGGCTTTATCCGGGGACAGATGGTTACCGTGGTAAAGTCGATGCCTTTTAAGGGACCTGTCGAGTACCGGATCATGTCCGGAACGGTATCGCTACGGCGTAGCGAAGCGATGCTGATCGATGTTACCGTAGGTATGCCGAAAGAGGTGATCCAGGAGCACCCCTTTAGTCCGATCTATACTGAAAGTGCCGGCACTGAGAATGGCAATGGAAGCAAGAAGATCACCGTTGCGATGCTGGGAAATCCCAACAGTGGTAAGACCACCCTCTACAACAGGCTGTCGAAATCGAACGAACGCGTAGCCAATTACGCCGGTGTTACCGTCGGACTAAAGGAGACCACATTTGCCTACAAGGGGTACCAGATCTCATTCACCGACCTGCCGGGAACCTATTCGCTCTCTGCCTACTCGGAAGATGAAGTAATCGTAAGGAACTTTCTTAACAGTACCCGTCCCGACATCGTTGTGAATGTGGTCGATGCCGGTAATCCCGAGCGCCATATGTACCTCACCACGCAGCTGATCGATATGGGGGTACAGGTGATCATTGCGCTGAATATGTACGACGACCTGAAGGCACGGGGCGACAAGCTGGATATTGCGTATCTTGGAAACCTGATCGGAATTCCGATCGTACCCACGATCGGCCGCAGGGGAAAGGGCGTTTACCGGTTGCTCAACCGGATCATCGAGGTGTATGAGGACCGTGAACCGGTGATCAGACACACACACATCAATTACGGGAAGGAGCTCGAACTGTCGATCAACAAGATCGAGAAAGCGCTTGAACGGTACGAGGAGCAGCTGGCCGGACAGCACCTCAGGTACTATGCAGTAAGGGCACTGGAGCGCGACGATTATTGCATGCATATACTCGGACAGCTGCCCGGTTTTGAGGACCTGCGGCCGCTGATTACCGATGAGGTGAACCGCCTGGAGGGACTCTTCAGGGAGGATACCGAAACACTGATCTCCAACGCCCGCTATGCTTTTATTGCCGGTGCACTCAAGGAGACCTATAAGAAGGGATCGCAGGACCGCGCACTGTCGCGTACACAGAAAATTGACAGGGTGCTCACACATAAACATTTTGGATTTCTGATCTTTCTCATGATCCTGTTCGGGATGTTCCATGCCACATTTAGTCTCGGACAATACCCGATGAACTGGATCGAAGCGGGGGTAGACTGGCTTGGGAACGGTCTCTCCGGACTGCTGCCCGACGGGATGGTGCACGATTTCCTGATCGATGGGGTGATCGGAGGTGTGGGGGGTGTAATTGTATTCCTGCCCAACATTATGATCCTTTTTTTAATTATATCGTTCATGGAAGATACGGGATACATGGCACGGACCGCCTTTATCATGGACCGTGTGATGCATATCTTCGGTCTGCATGGAAAGTCATTTATCCCGCTGATCATGGGATTCGGCTGCAACGTTCCGGCGATGATGGCGACGCGAATGCTTGAGAACAGGCGCGACCGGATCCTTACGATGCTCATCATCCCGTTTATGTCGTGCAGCGCCAGGCTGCCTGTTTATATCCTGATCGCCGGAGCGGTATTTCCCAAACAGGCTGGAAACGTTATTTTCCTGATGTACCTGATCGGCATTCTCTTTTCCATTGTGATGGCGATGGTGTTTAAAACCACGCTGTTCAGGAAGAGCGAGGCCCCTTTCGTGATGGAGCTTCCGCCTTACCGGGCGCCCGGACTGCGCATGGTGGTACGGCACATGTGGCTGAAGGCGGTGCTTTACCTGAAGAAGATGGGAGGGATCATTCTTATTGCATCGATCGTGATCTGGGCCCTGGGCTATTTCCCACGAAATGTTGAAATGTCGCGTGATTACGACACGTTGATCGCCGCCGAACAGGAAAAGATCGAACAGGTTCAAAGGTCAGCAGAGAATCCAACAGAAAATCTTTCTGCAGCAGAGCAATCCGGGGAGGAGCGGATCACAATAACTGGTGCTAAGCGGAAGCAGGAAATTATTGATGATTTAAAGTCAGAGATATCCGAACTGGAAATAGCCCGTTCGAACGAGCAGCAGGCCGGATCATATATCGGTCACCTCGGCAGGGCCATCGAACCGGTGATCAGACCGCTCGGTTTCGACTGGAAGATGGGGGTGAGCCTGCTTGCCGGTTTTGCAGCCAAGGAGGTGGTGGTAAGCACCATGGGGGTACTCTACCAGGTGAGCGACAGCGAGGAGAACACCGTCTCCCTGCAACAGAAGCTCAGGGACCAGGTATACACAGAAGGGGAGCTGAAGGGTCAGAAGGTATGGACCCCCCTGGCGGGATTCAGTTTTCTCATTTTTGTGCTTCTCTACTTGCCATGTGTTTCGGTAGTTGTAACGATGGGACGTAGAGAAGCACAAAAATGAGAAAACTGAATCCCGCCAGGGGGGT
>CAYOVC010000017.1:0-17079 GCA_964407305.1 uncultured Bacteroidaceae bacterium
GGTGTCGTATCCTTAGAGGAGAGACCATAGCGGCCTCCAACAACCAACGGTGCATTCTCTTTCCCGTAGAACAGATCCTTTACATCCAGGTATAGCGGCTCTCCATTTGCACCGGGCTCTTTTGTCCGGTCGAGTACAGCAATTCTTTTCACACTGTCGGGAAGCACCTTCCTGAAATACTTTTCAGAGAAGGGCCTGTAAAGGTGAACTGTAATCAAGCCAACCTTTTCTCCCTTATCTACCAGGTAGTCAATTACCTCGTGAATAGTTTCAGTTACTGAGCCCATGGCCACGATAATATTCTCTGCATCGGGCGCTCCATAATAGGTAAAGGGATGGTATTCACGACCTGTACGTTTGGAAATCTCCTGCATGTATTCATCAACAACATCAGGTACCACCTCGTAGAATTTGTTGGCTGCCTCCCTCGACTGGAAATAGATATCCGGGTTTTGGGCTGTGCCTCTTGTCACCGGTTTCTCAGGATTCAGTGCATTATCGCGAAAAGCCTGAAGTGCCTCCATGTCGATCAGATCAGCAAAATCTTCATTCGACGGAGCCTCAACCTTTTGTATCTCATGCGAGGTCCTGAATCCATCGAAGAAATGAAGGAAAGGGATTCTCGTCTTGATCGATGCAAGGTGCGCTACTGCAGCGATATCCATGATCTCCTGCACACTTCCTGTCGCCAACATGGCAAAACCTGTATTTCTTGTTGCCATCACATCGCTATGATCACCGAAGATTGAAAGTGCCTGTGCTGCAAGGCTCCTTGCAGAGACATGAAACACACCCGGTAACAACTCACCGGAAATCTTGTACATGTTAGGGATCATCAGGAGCAGACCCTGTGATGCTGTATAGGTGGATGTAAGTGCACCAGCCTGCAACGACCCGTGTACCGCACCCGATGCTCCGCCTTCCGATTGCATTTCTGTAACCTGAACAGTCTGACCGAAAATATTTTTTCTTCCATTTGCAGACCACTCATCGACATTCTCTGCCATATTGGATGAAGGGGTAATCGGGTAGATGGCAGCTACTTCGCTGAACATATATGCAATATGTGAAGCAGCATAGTTCCCATCACAGGTGATAAAATTCTTTTTATTTGTCATTTTATAAAACTTAAGTAATTAAATTACAACTATTTGAGTACAGTGTGACTGGAAGAACAAAATTATAATTTTTGCTTGAATTTGCAGGTAAAACCTCCTAATATAAAATCATTACAAATAAAAAGGCGAAACCTGGTGGTTCCGCCCCTGTTTATGATTTTAAAAAATGGTTATTCGCTATTCATGGAGATCAGAAATTCCTCATTGCTTGCTGTTTTCATCATCCTGTCCTTAAGGAATTCCATTGCCTCAACAGGATTCATGTCGGCCAGGTAATTCCTGAGAATCCAGATTTTATTCATCATCGGCTTATCAAGCAGCAGATCCTCTCGTCTCGTGCTCGACATGTTTGGATCAACAGCCGGCCATACCCGCTTATTGGCAAGTCTGCGGTCGAGCTGAAGCTCCATATTTCCTGTACCTTTAAACTCTTCAAAGATCACCTCATCCATTTTCGATCCGGTTTCGGTAAGTGCAGTGGCAAGAATGGTAAGTGATCCACCCCCCTCTATATTCCTTGCAGCTCCAAAGAACCTTTTAGGTTTGTGAAGTGCATTGGCATCAACCCCGCCTGAAAGGACCTTGCCAGAGGCAGGCGAAACGGTATTGTAAGCCCGTGCAAGCCGGGTGATTGAATCAAGCAGGATCATTACATCATGCCCACACTCCACCAGTCTTTTGGCTTTTTCCAGTACAATACTGGCAATCCTGACGTGGCGTTCAGCGGGTTCATCGAAGGTAGATGATATTACCTCGGCATTGACGTTTCTGGCCATATCAGTAACCTCTTCGGGGCGCTCATCGATTAGCAGCACCATCATATAAACCTCCGGATGATTGGCGGCAATGGCATTGGCAATATTTTGCAAAAGCACAGTTTTACCTGTTTTCGGCTGCGCCACGATCAAGCCCCGTTGCCCCTTTCCAATCGGGGCAAACATATCTACAACCCTGGATGAAAGATCGTTTTGTCCTTTTCCCACAAGGGAGAACTTTTCATCAGGGAAAAGAGGTGTCAGGTAATCAAAAGGCACCCTGTCCCTGATATAATCGGGACTCCGGCCATTGATCTCTTCAACCTTGATCAGCGGAAAATATTTTTCTCCCTCCTTGGGGGGCCTGATTGAACCGGTGACATTATCACCTGTTTTAAGACCAAATAGTTTTATCTGACTTTGAGAGACATAAATATCATCGGGTGAATTCAGATAATTGTAATCGGCGGATCTTAAAAAACCATATCCGTCAGGCATGATCTCCAGAACACCAGAATTGATAATTAATCCCTCGAAATCATACTTGTCAATGGCACGGCGCTCCTGCTTATGGTCCCCGTTCCGGTCATTGTACCTGTCATTCCGGTCACCTTTATTAAAATGTTGCTTACGTTGCTGTCCGTCGCGGTCGTAAGGCTGGTTCTTCCTGCCCTGCTGTTCATCCCTCTGCTGCGCGTGATCGCGATCCTGGCGGCCGCTGGTTTGTTGGGACTGGTGATGAGGTTGCTGGTGGCGCTCCTCCTGTGGTCTGTTATCCCTCTGCCTGTTGTCCGGGGGGCGTTTTTCATGTTGACGGTTATCTCTCTGTACCCTGTCCGGGGACTTCTCCGGCTGGTTTCTGGGACCCTTTGAATCCTTCCCCCTGCTTTTCTGTTCATGCGGAGGATTAACTTGTGGCTTTTGTCCCTGGACTTTACTTCCACGCATCTCATTTTTAGCTGGACCAACATTGGCATTTTGGACCTGCTGCCTGTCAGCTGCCTTTTCACTTTTAGGAGGACGACCACGTCGTTTCATCGGTTGATTTTTTGAATCTGCCTTTTCACCATCAGGAGAATCCTTCCTCTTGGCAGTCTTCGATTCAGAGGCCACAATGGCCTGTGTATCAAGGATCTTATAGATCAAATCCTGCTTTCTGAAAGATTCAACCCGCTTAATTTTTAACGCTTTAGCAATTTCCCGCAATTCAGCAAGAAGCTTTTTGTTCAATTCAAGAATATCGTACATAAAGGAATTGTTATAATATATGGATCATTAATTGGAAAAAGGAAATAATGTGGAAATTTCAGATTACTGTTCATCTGGAAATTCGGTGCAATATTAAATAATTAAATAATACTTCCAAAAAAAATCCCTCCTATCTTTCAACATCTTGTACTGGCTAACCTATTCATTTTAAGGAGTTCGCACAAATCTTTTCTTTTGATGGTATTATTTAAAAAACTGATTGTGAGTTAATTATAAAAAAAGCGAAGATAATATCTGTAAAATTACCATATTTGATTAACATTAACAAAAAAATTGCTCTATAACAGGAAAAAAATAGTGGATTATCGAGACTTTTTCGTAATCTTACCGGTCAATCGGTAAAGGCTTGTGTTAAACCCGGATCAAATCTTCATGTATGCGCCAACTTAAGATCATCAAGCAGGTGACAAACCGGGAGACCCCCTCCCTGGACAAATATTTGTATGAAATCGGAAAAGTTGATCTGATCTCGGCAGAGGAGGAGGTGGAGCTGGCAGGCAGAATAAAAAAAGGTGACTCCCAGGCCATGGAGAAGCTTATCAAGGCCAATTTACGATTCGTGGTATCCGTATCCAAGCAATACCAAAACCAGGGACTCAGTCTGCCCGACCTTATAAACGAAGGAAACCTCGGGTTGATCAAAGCTGCCCAGAGATTTGATGAGACCCGTGGGTTTAAATTTATTTCCTATGCTGTTTGGTGGATCAGGCAATCAATCCTGCAGGCACTGGCGGAACAGGCACGGATCGTCAGATTGCCCTTGAACAAGATCGGATCAATCAATAAAATCAATAAAACCTACGCCGAGCTGGAGCAAAAATTTGAACGCGAACCGACCGTTCTTGAGATTGCCAAGGTTTTGGAAATAGCCCCGGAAGATGTGAAGGAGGCGATCAGAAGCTCCGGACGTCACGTATCCATGGACGCCCCGCTGCTGGATGGCGAGGATGGGAATATGTATGATGTATTGCTCAATGATGATACACCCGGACCAGACAAGGGATTACTGAATGATTCGCTCCGCAAAGAGATTGAACGTGCCCTATCAACCCTCACTTACCGCGAAGCCAGCATCATCCGCCTCTATTTTGGATTGAATGGCAAGCATCCCCATACGCTTGAAGAGATCGGTGAAGAGTTTAACCTGACCAGGGAAAGGGTCAGGCAGATTAAAGAGAAGGCCATAAAAAGGCTGAAGCATACCAGCAGAAGCAAGATCCTGAAGAGCTACCTCGGGTAAAACATCCCGTTATTTACAATGCATTTCCCGCACCCGGCACTCATCAACGGGAAAAAGAGGTTATTTCATTAATCAGGATAGCCTTCCAGACTACAAAACTATTTTTTGATAATACTTCCGGCACTTGAGCTGCTGCTGCGTATAACCTTGGCATCACCTTTATAATATATATTTCCAGCACTTGATGCCGACATTTCAATCTCTTCATTGGCCCACACCCGTGCATCACCGGCACTTGAAACCGACACCTTCACATGATCGGCGAACAGTTCAAACGCGTGCAGATCACCTGCACTTGAAAGATTGGCATCCAGCGATTTAGCACTTCCACGAAGGGTGCAATCGCCACTTGAGCTGATCCCCAATTTGATCTCATCGGCATCCACAGTCAGATCAAGATCGCCCGCACTGCTGATACTGATATCAAGCTCTTCACATTTAAACTCACTCATCCCCTTCACATCTCCTGCGCTGCTGATCTTTATTTTGTTCAGCTCAGGAAGTGATACATGAACCATTTTGGATTTTGCCCTCTGGATGCTCCTTTCAGATCCGACTCTGAGCATGTTTCCCTCTCTTTCAATGGTGATAAATTCATGCAAATTCTCATCCGCCACCAATTCAACGGAATAATCACCCTGTGAGATATGTACATCAATGCCTGAGCTGATGTATACTCCTGTAAAACCGGTTACGTCAATCTCTTCAGAAACTACGTTTCCATCACCTGAAATTCCATTGTTCCAATCACCGAACACACATGACCGGGTTAGGATCAGGGATAATAAAACGAATAAAAAGGCTGCTTTTTTCATGATGTTCTTACGTATGAATTTATTTAATATTTGTTACAATTTAATGATACGACGAATAGATTGCAACAATGTTACAGCCAATATTGAAAAATTTCCTGATGCAGAACAAGAAAAAATCGGTAAACAGTCTGTTTTAACCGGTAAACAGAACAATGGATTAGTCAATCCTGACAACCAGTCCCTTCAGGTATTCCCCTTCCGGATGGTAAATACTTACAGGGTGGTCGGCAGGTTGTGTAAGCTGGTATAAAATATTTACTTCCCTTCCTGTGTTGGCGGCGGCTGCAAAAACTGATTTTCTGAAATTCTCTTTGCTTACCGCTTGTGAACAGCTGAAGGTAAAGAGTAATCCGCCCGGTCGGATCTGAGCTATCGCCTTTTGATTCAATCGCTTATACCCCTGTAGTGCATTGTTCAATACCCGCTGGTGTTTGGCGAAGGCGGGTGGATCAAGAATGATCAGGTCATATTTCTGGTCAATATGCTCCAGATACACAAATGCATCTGCCACAAATGCTTCATGTTTAAAATTTCCTGGGAAATTCAATTCCATATTCTGTTTTGTCAGATCAATGGCATGTCCGGAACTGTCGACGCTATGTACCATCCTGGCACCGCCTCCGGCAGCATAAACGCTGAAGCCCCCTGAATAGCAGAACATATTCAAGACACTCTTACCCCTGGAATACCTTTCAACCAGCTTCCTGTTTTCACGCTGATCAATAAAAAAACCGGTCTTTTGTCCGCGCTCCCAGTTGACCCTGAAGTTGTAACCGTATTCATGTACATCGCCCTCCAGCCTCTCCCCATATAGCAGTTCATCGACCGGATCTGTTCCGGGTTTACTATAAAGGGTATTACTGCTTTTATTATACATTGAATCAACAGGCAGCCCGCTTATATTTTTGAGTATTTCTGAAATATTTTCAATATTTCTAAACATCCCAGCCGAGTGAACCTGAATAACTGAAGTTCCATTATAATAGTCGATGATCAATCCCGGCAACCCGTCGCCTTCTGCATTCACAAGGCGAAAAACATCTTTTTTACCCGGGACATAAAGTCCCTCTTCCTGTCTGTGTTTCCAGGCATTCAGGATCCTTTTCTCCCAAAAACTACCATCTTGCCTCTTTTCGCCAAAAGTAAGCATCCTTATAGCGATCGATCCTTCAGCATAATGTCCCGAACCCAATTGCTCATCCTTGTTATCGAAAACATCGACAATATCACCTTCAGCAGGATTTCCATAAATCTTCTTAACTGCACCGGAAAAAACCCAGGGGTGTCTGCGACGCAGTGACTGGTCCTTACCCGATTTGAGAATAATTCTTGCCGGTTCACTCATTGGTAATACTTTAAAGCGTTCCTGAGTGCATTGTAGATTTCCAGGCATACCCAAGCGTCAGTTGCCGCATACCTGAGCTGTTGATCAGTAAGGGAATCGGATTCCCAGTTCGACAATTGCTGTGATTTTGAAATTTTATAGCCGAGAACTATTGCTACCAGCTTTTTAAGACTTTTGGATTCAATGCGAAAGGCCTCAACATATTTCTGCAGATCGAGAAATCCGCCCGGGGTAAAAGGAACGAGTTTCCTGAGCCGTTGCATATCATCGGACAATCCTGCACCTACCTTCATTGGTTCGTCATTCTCCAGGAAATCTTTCAACTGCCGGGGTATTCCGATCTTATTAACCCTGAACAACCATGCTTTCTCACTGTTTGAAACCTGGATAAGGGCAATCCTGTGGTGAACACCTTTTTTATATGCAGGCTTTGTTTCAGTATCAAAACCAAGGACGCTACAATTCATGATCTCCTGCATGGCTTCATGAAAGGAATCTCTCTCTTCAACAACCTTTACTTCACCCTCAAACTGCCTGACCTCTAATTGATTGATCTCCTCCTTTGCTATCTCACTTCTAAACATTAGATATCCTCCTCGTTTAAATCCTGCAGCCTGGTAAAAAATGAGTTGTCGTATGACGGGTTGCTCTCCTCATCACCGGGCTCCTCGAAAGCATCATTTCCGGCCTCCGGATCGACTTTCGAGACATACAACTTATTTAAAGCCTGCAATGCATTCAATAATTTAACCCCCCAGTAATTCTCGAAATTATCCATCACTTCCCAGACTGCATCATTCATAACCTCCTCGATTCCCTGCCGGTATTGCAGTGTAAAGTCCTTCAGGTCCTGGTAAATATCTGCCAGATCCTCAGAGACCTTGTGTGTCACCAAATCCGACCTGTCAAATTCCTCGTCATCGGCAATACGGAGGTATTCATTATGCTTTCCCAACAGTTTCATTACCTGCTGATAAACTGCAGACCAGTCCTGCTCAGTAACAAACTTTTCATTGCTACTCTCCATAACAGGTTCCATCTCATCCAGTGATACAAGGTTGTGGTATACTGATGACAACGTGCGAAGTGATTGGCGGATAAAGGTAACTGCACTGTGCTGTCCCGCCTCCTCGAGCCACTGACAATATGCATTGGCCGACCTGACAAATTCCAGAACTTCGGGAGCATAAACGCCCTTACCCGTCATGTTATCCTGATCCTTCATGCTGCAAAAGTAAAAAAAAAGAATGGTTCAATGAACCAATTAATTAAACCGTTTGTCAGCTATCGTTCCGGAACTGATTTCAAAAGTCAGATCAACTCTTCTGGTGATCTTTCCCTCCTCTGTAAGCTGATTCAGCACCTCCGTTACGGCTACACGCTCCCTGCCTGCGATCTCGATCAGTGATCTTAAATCTGCAGGACCGTCTACAAGCCTTTCAAGAACTGCATTTGCAATCACACCTGCCTCATCCGGTGAAATCCGGCTGCTCTTTTTATCCTTGCAGACATCGCATTGGCCGCAGCGGTGGGTATTCATCTCACCGAAATATGAGAGCAGGTACTGGCTCCTGCATATGGTATCGCTGCCGGCATACCTCAGGAGTTCATTGATTCTTTCGATATAGCGCTCCTTTCTGAACTTATAGCGTTCTGCCGAGATACGAATATTGCGATCGTCGAGCCGCTCCTCCAATAATGTAATTACAGGGTTTCCTTTTTTTGGTATGTAATGGACCACTTTCATCGCAGCCAATCGTACCAGGTAGTCATAAACCTCTTCCTGCTCCATGTTAGCACGTTTCGCAAGTATATATTCATCAAATGAAACATACTGCGAAAACAGTCCCGTATAGGAACGAAGTAGCAACTTGATAAATGCATTAAACTTTGGGTTTTTTATCTGGAATTTATAGAGGTCATCCCTGCTAACTGTGAAGTGGATCCTCGACGGATTATTAATCTCATCCGAAATTTCAAAGTAGCCCTCCCTCGACAATATTTTTAGAGCGCTGGTCACTGTCACAGCACTGTATCTGTTTTTGGAAAGAAAAGCTCCCAGGATAAAATCGAAAGATGCCCCTTTTCCTCCACCTACCGGTATCTGCAGGTAATTAAAGAGTGCCCTGTAAATCTCCCTGAGTAGCTCAAATGAAGGGAAATTCACTTCGATCCGCTTTTGTGCAAGCTTCTCATCGGCATCGCTGTAAAGCAAAATGGCCCATGCCTGCTTCTCGTCTCTGCCTGCCCGGCCGGCCTCCTGGAAATAGGCTTCCGGGGAGTCGGGAAGGTCCATATGAATTACAACCCGCACATCCGGTTTGTCGATACCCATTCCAAAAGCATTGGTGGAGACCATCATCCTTGTTTTATCCTGCTGCCACTCATCCTGCTTTAACATACGCTGTTCAAACTTCAATCCGGCATGATAGTAATCCGCACTGAAACCATTTCTCACCAGTAATTCGGCAAGCTCCCTTGTTTTTCTGCGGCTCCTGACATAGATAACACCGGTGCCCCGGATTAATTTGACGATGCTGAGCATTTCGCGGTGCTTATCTTCTGTTTTTCTGACCACGTAAACCAGGTTGCTGCGTTCAAAGCTCTTCTTCAGTAACCTGGTACCGCGAAAACAGAGCTTTTCCATGATATCCTTTGCAACCTGTGGTGTGGCTGTTGCCGTCAGGGCCATCACCGGAACATCCGGAAGCAGATCCCTCAACTCAGCAATTTTAAGATAAGATGGCCTGAAATCGTATCCCCATTGTGAAATACAGTGTGCCTCATCCACAGCGATGAGATTTACATTCATTTGCTGTACCCTTACTTTGAATAGTTCCGTTGCAAGACGTTCAGGAGACAGATAGAGGAATTTGTAATCGCCATAAACACAGTTATCCAAAGCAATGCTGATCTCATCCCTTGTGAGCCCACTATGTATAGCCAATGCCTTGATATTTCGCGATTTAAGGTTTTCTACCTGGTCCTTCATCAACGCAATTAATGGCGTTATTACCAGGCAGACACCTTCATTGGCCAGTGCAGGTACCTGGAAGGTGATCGATTTGCCACCGCCTGTGGGCATAAGCGCCAACGTATCGGTCCCGGATCCTGCCGACACAACGATCTCCTCCTGAAGAGGACGAAAGGAGTCGAATCCCCAATAACGTTTCAGAATATCATGGTAAATACTCATAAATACTTAATAATCAGTGTAATAATTTGTGAGTGTTAACAATTCTTAATCAGCTGAAAAAGAGACCGCATATTGCCCATTTTTTTGTATTTTTGCCACATTTAAATATAATCAAATAATCACAAAATGTCTTTCATTGAAAAGAAAATAGAATCTGAAGGATTAACATTTGATGATGTATTGCTGGTCCCGGCCTTTTCCCAGGTACTTCCAAGGGAGGTATCACTCGCCAGTAAGTTCTCCAGGAATATTGATCTCAACACCCCTATTGTTTCAGCGGCCATGGACACCGTTACTGAAGCAAGGCTGGCTATCGCAATTGCAAGGGAAGGCGGTATCGGGGTAATTCATAAGAACATGACCATTGAAGAGCAGGCGGCAGAGGTGAGAAAGGTGAAAAGGGCAGAGAGTGTGATGATCCATGAGCCGATTACGATCACAAGGGAAGAAACCGTGCAGGATGCCCTGAAACTGATGAAGGAGTACAAGATCGGTGGAATTCCTGTAGTTGATGAAGCGAGGGTGCTCACCGGTATTGTGACCAACAGGGATTTACGGTTTCAGCAAAATATGGACCGGCCTGTTTGGGAGGTGATGACAAGCAAAAACATAATTACCACAACGAGTAATACGGACCTTGTGCAAGCTGGCAAGATCCTGCAGCAGCATAAGATCGAAAAACTACCTGTTGTAGATAAGCAAAACAAGCTGATAGGATTGATCACCTACAAGGATATCACTAAATCGAAAGACAGGCCAAATGCTGCAAAGGACAATAAAGGGCGGCTCAGGGTTGCGGCTGCGGTGGGTGTTTCAGGTAATGTGGAAGAAAATGTAAAAGCACTGGTTGATGCAGGTGTTGATGCGATAGTAATTGATACGGCGCATGGCCACTCCAGGGGAGTGATCGAGACCTGCAGGAAGATCAGGAACAAGTTTACTTCCATCGATGTTGTGGTTGGAAACATTGCTACTGCAGAGGCAGCCAAAGCACTGATCGAAGCAGGAGCAGATGCGGTCAAGGTGGGAATCGGTCCCGGCTCTATTTGCACGACCAGGGTGGTAGCCGGTGTCGGTGTGCCCCAGTTGACCGCCATCTATGATGTTGCATTGGAAGCATCCAAACATAACATCCCGGTTATTGCCGACGGTGGAATTCGCTATTCGGGTGATATTGTTAAAGCACTTGCTGCCGGCGCCAGCACAGTTATGGCAGGCTCACTTCTTGCAGGCGTGGAGGAGTCGCCCGGCGATACGATTATCTATAATGGCAGAAAATATAAATCATACCGGGGGATGGGCTCGGTCGAAGCGATGCAAAAGGGATCAAAGGACCGCTATTTTCAGGACGTGGAGGATGATATTAACAAACTGGTTCCGGAGGGAATTGTTGCCAGGGTTCCTTTTAAAGGCTCACTCAATGAGGTGGTCTACCAGATGGTGGGCGGTCTACGGGCAGGAATGGGATACTGCGGTGCAGCTGAAATCGCGGGACTGCAACAGGCAAGATTTGTGAGAATAACAAATGCCGGGGTCACAGAAAGTCACCCGCACGATATAACCATCACAAGGGAATCCCCCAACTACAGCAGATAATAAGCGAAAGAATAAACCGTTTCATAAATACATCAATAACAAAAAAAACCATGGTAAAACTAATCATTCTTCCGGCTCTCTTTATTATATCATTCATGGCTGTTCCTGTAAATTGCCAGGAGATACTCATGACAATCGGCGATAAAGAGGTTACGCTAGATGAGTTTGAGAGAATCTATAAAAAGAACAACAGCAATATTACTGATAACAGGCAATCACCGGAAGAGTATATGGAGCTTTTCATCAACTTTAAACTGAAAGTCATTGAAGCTGAAAATCTCGGTATGGATACAACGGCCAAATTCCTGAATGAATTCAATACATACAAAGATCAGCTCGCAAAACCGTATATGACAGATGAGGAGACAAAAGAGGCGTTGATGAGAGAGGCCTATGAGCGAATGAAATGGGATGTGCATGTGAGTCACATACTGCTGGGCCTTGGTAGTCAGGCCCCGCCTGAAGACACACTCGCCAGGTATAACATGGCCCTTGAGATCAGGGAACGAATTCTGGACGGTGAGGATTTCGCAAAGGTGGCCCGTGCCACTTCAGAGGACCCCAGTGCACGGATCAATGGTGGTGACCTGGGCTATTTTACAGCCTTCATGATGGTCTATCCTTTCGAAACGGCCGCCTACCAACTAGAAGAGGGAGAGATCTCCATGCCGGTCAGAACCCAACACGGCTATCATATTATCAAAAAGCACGGCAAAAGACCGGCAGCCGGACAGGTAAAGGTGGCCCATATTTTTATCAGAGACCCGGAAGGTACACCTGAGGAGGAGAGCGAAGCTGCAAAGAACCTCGCCATGGCAATCGGGGACAGTCTCAAAATGGGGGTTGACTTTGGAGTGTTGGCCGGCAGACACAGTGATGACCGGAACAGCGCAGTTAACGGAGGAGAACTACCCTGGTTCGGAACCGGAAGGATGATCAGGGAATTTGAAACGAGGGCTTTCAGCCTGGAAGAACCGGGAGATCATTGCGAACCGTTTCAAACCAATTACGGCTGGCACATTATAAAGCTCCTCGACAAAAAAGGCATAGGTACATATGAAGAGATGGAATCAACCCTGCAGTCGCAAGCAGTCAAGGGCGATCGTGACAGGGTTAAACGGCAGAGATACCTTGATAAACTGAAGGAACAGTATAACTTCTCATTGAATAAGGAGGTCCTTGAAAGGCTCTATAACATGGTCGACTCTACCATTTTTACAGGTGATTGGGAACCTGCCGGAAACGGGGATCTGCTTGAAGTGAACCTGTTCACGATCACAGACAAAATAATAACACTTGGCGATTTTGTCAATCACCTGAATACCAAACAAAAAAGGCGCAACCCGATTCCAGTTGAAAACTATGTTGATATGGTATTCAACCAGTACCTGGAAGACCTGTTGATGCGTACTGAAAAAGCCAGTCTGCCGGAAAAGTACCCTGAATACAGGTATATACTGCAGGAGTATCATGACGGGATTCTGCTTTTTGAACTCATGGACCAGAAAGTATGGTCAAAGGCAGTTGAAGACAGTACCGGACTTGAGAACTTTTTTGAAGCGAACAGGTCAGATTACATGTGGGATGAGCGAATGGAGGCCATTGTTGTATCGTGCGACAGTACCGTGGATATTGAAAAAGTGAAAAGAAGACAATCCAGGATCGCAAAAGGCAGGTGGAACGAAAAGAGGCTGAATCGCAAGTTCTGTGATAATGAAGATGGATGCATTACCCTTGAAACAATCAGGGTTGAAGAAGGAAAAAACAGCCATGTTGATGCCTTAAACGGATCACTGGATGCCGGTGAGATATACCATGAAGACGGAAAGTTTAAATTCGTTATTACGACGGCTGCTCTCCCCCCCATGGTAAAGGATCTGAATCAAACCCGTGGTCAGGTAACATCAGACTATCAGGATTACCTGGAGAAAAAATGGATTGAAGAGCTCAGAAATAAATACAGTATCAGTGTAAATGAGCAACTTCTTTCAACAATAGAGATGTAATTTGAAAATAAATGTGTACATAAAAGCGTTGATTGTAATCCTGTTGATTGCAGGTTTTACTGGTTGTGGTTTGCTGGAAAATGAAAAGAACGACCTGCCGGTTGCAAGGGCATTTGGTAAATACCTTTATGCCTCTGATCTGCAGGAAATTATTCCAGAAGGAACCAGAACCGGTGATTCTGCTGTTCTGGCAAGGAATTACATTGACACGTGGGTGCGCACCCAGTTAATGCTGAACAAAGCGGAAGAATCACTCACTGAGGAGCAAAAAAATGTAAATAAAAAGATCGAAGAGTACAGGTCATCACTCCTGATCTATTCCTACAGGCAGAAATTGCTGTTACAAAAAATGGACACGTTAATAAGCAACAGTGAAATTGTTGACTATTATGAGAACAACATCGACAATTTTATCCTCACGAGCCAGATCGTTAAAGCTGTTTTTGTCAAAGTACCTATTACCGCCCCAGAGATAAACAATGTACGCAACTGGATCAAATCCGGTTCAGTGGATGATCTGGATAAGCTGGAAAAGTACTGCATCAATTATGCCGATAAATTTGATATGTTCAACAATTCCTGGGTCTATTTCAATACGCTGATGAAGCAGATTCCGCTTAAAATCAGTCAGCCGGAAAGATTTTTAAGGTACAACAGAAACATTGAAACAAGTGATTCGCTTTTCCACTATTTCGTGCATATTTCAGATTACAAATCAGAGGGTGAGGTAATGCCGCTGGACCTTATCAGAAATGATATAAAAAGCATCTTGCTAAACAAGCGGAAGATTGCGTTTTACAATGACCTTGAAAAAAGGGTATACAACGAAGGGGTCAACCGAAATCTATTTGAAATTTACTGAGATCATGATGATAACCAGATATATAATAATTATTGCAGTTTTAGTTGTTGGAGTAAACAGGTCAATCGGACAGGAGAATGCCTTCATCCTCGACAGGGTTGTGGCAGTTGTAGGCGATTTTCATATTCTTCAGTCAGACATTGAACAGCAGCACATGCAAATGAAAATGAGTCAGCAGTACCTGCCGGAAAATATCAAATGTGATATTCTGGATTATTTTATTGAGCAGAAGCTTCTGATGAGTCAGGCTAAAATTGACAGTATTGAAGTTACAGAAGGACAGGTAGAGATGTCTATGGAGTCAAGACTCAATATGTTCATTGACCAGTTCGGAAGCGAGGAGGAGATGGAAAACTATTTCAATAAAACAATTTATGATATCCGGACCGATCTCAGAAAGACCATGCGGGAGATGATGATCACCCAGCAGGTTCAGCAGTCGATCGTCGGGGATGTCAATCCGACCCCTTCAGAAGTTCGGGCTTATTATAATTCGTTAGCTGCCGACAGCATTCCATATATCGACACAGAAGTAAAAATTGCCCAGATCGTTGCATATCCACCTGTAAATGAAGATGCCATATTTGAAGTAAAGGAACGATTGCTGGAACTGAGGCAACGGATCATCAACGGTGAAAGCATGTCAACACTGGCCATATTATATTCCGATGATCCCTCCGTTGTGTCAAATTTCGGCGAGATCGGATTCATGAACAGAAGGGATCTCGATCCGGCATATGTTGAGGCGGCATGGGCGCTGAAAGAGGGCCAGGTATCGAAAATCATAGAGTCATCGTTTGGTTATCATATTATTCAATCTGTTGAACGTAAAGGTGAAAGGGTGAATACCCGGCATATCCTTCTGAAGCCCAAGGTTGATGCTGACGCAAAAGGAAAGGCGCTTGCAAAACTCGACAGTCTCAGAACCCGGATCCTTTCAGATTCAATTACATTTCACAGGGCGGCACTGTTTAATTCTGAAGATGAGGATACAAGGGTAAACGGCGGAGTAGTAGTTAACCCGGCAAACCAGGCTGCTACTTTCCAGCTGGATGATCTGGAAACCAAAGACTATTATACTGTGAGGGAAATGAAGGTTGGAGAGATATCCAGACCGTATGAGTCGATTGATCGCAAAGGACAACTCTGTTTTAAAATGATCAAACTGGTAGCCAGGACAGAGCCCCACAGGGCCAACCTGAAGCAGGATTACGTGCTCCTTCAAAACATGGCGCAGGTGGCGAAGCAAAATGAGATACTGGATGAATGGTACCGGGAGAAAAGGAAGAAAACCTATATCAGTATCGACAATTCATTTAAATTTTGCGACAGTATGAATAATGAGCTTTCTGACCTTCAATGACAGGAGCAATAAAAACGGATCATGTCAGAATCCTTCTCCACTTACTGATCATCCTCCTGCTGCCAATAGCAACAATGCAGGGGCAGAAAGTCAGGCAAATTGAAATCCTCAATGCTGACACCATCAAATCGGAACGATCGCTCGGTTCCGGCGCTCAGAAATTGTTGGGAAACGTAAGGTTCCGGCATGATGATGCCATTATGACATGCGATTCGGCCTATTTCTATTCGAAATCCTATTCATTTGATGCATTCAGCAATGTAGTTATTGAACAGGGGGATACACTTTTTCTTTATGGCGACAAGCTCCATTACGAAGGTGATTCGAGAATTGCCATGTTCAGAATGAACGTCAAATTGATCAATGACAGTACGGTCCTGACCACAGAATACCTGGATTATAACCGGGAGACCGATATCGCCTATTACTATAATGGCGGAGTAATAACGGAAGGCGACAATACCCTTTCCAGTGAACTGGGACATTATTATACCCAGACAGAAATATTCCATTTCAAGGACAGTGTCGTGATCGTTAACCCCGATTATACCATCTTTTCGGATACCCTTCAATACCATTCAGCAAACAAGATTGCTTACTTTTTTGGACCAACGGAAATAATCGGTGAAGAGAATTACCTCTACTGTGAGAGCGGTTGGTACAACACAGAAGAGGATATCTCAAAAATGGAGCAGAATGCATATCTGAAAAGTGAAGGGAGAACACTCAGGGGAGATACATTGTATTACGAAAGAAATAACGGTTACGGCCGGGCCAAACAACATGTAGAGTTGTTTGATTCGGCACAGAATGTGATCCTCCGTGGAAACCATGGTGAGTATTATGAAAAGGCACAAATCGCCTTGCTCACAGATAGTGCGTATACCATCCAGATTGAAGGATCCGATTCCCTTTACATACATGCCGACACTCTAAGGTCGATTGTGGATACAGCCAGCGTTAGAGACGAAAAAATATTGCTGGCTTATAAACATGTAAAAATTTTCAGACACGATATACAGGGGATGTGCGATTCACTGGCATATATCGAAAAAGACAGCATTTTTCATATGTTTGGCTCTCCGGTAATCTGGGCCGATGAGAACCAGATCACTGCATCAAAAATTGAATTAAAGAACCGGAACGAGCAACTTTACAGGCTGTACCTGCGGGATATCGCCCTGCTTATTTCACAGGAAGATTCAACAAAGTTCAACCAGATCAGGGGTAAGAGCATGATCGGCTATTTCATTGACAACGACCTTGTTCAGCTGGATGTTACAGGGAACGGTCAGACGATCTATTATGCAGAGGACCAGGGAGAGATTATCGGTGTAAACAGGGCAGCGTGTACGGACCTGATCATTTACCTTGAAGACAATAAAGTAAAGAAAGTCAACTACCTGGTACAACCCAGTGGCAAATACTATCCGCTTGAACTCTTCCCTGAAAACCAACGAACCCTGGATGGTTTTTCATGGAATGAGCAATGGCGACCGAAGAAATTTAGTGAT
>CAYOVC010000018.1:0-16997 GCA_964407305.1 uncultured Bacteroidaceae bacterium
CAATCAATAAGATATTTCAATTACTCACCGACAAGGAGGTTGGAGTAATAAAGGATGTGAAGGAGATTAAAGCAGTTGGGCACAGGGTTGTACAGGGAGGTGAAAGTTACAGGGAGAGTGTGTTGATCACAAAGGATGTGATCAAGGATGTAGAGGCGAACAGTGATTTGGCACCCTTGCATAATCCGGCCAACCTGAAGGGGATTATGTCTGTTGAGAGTCTTTTACCTGGTATTCCGCAAGTGGCGGTATTTGATACCTCCTTCCACCAAACCATGCCCCCCCATGCCTACATGTATGCGATCCCAATGGAAATGTACAAGAAGTACAAGATCCGGAAGTACGGATACCATGGTACGAGTCATAAATATGTATCCAAAACTGCAAGCAATGTAATCGGCAAGGATACAAGAAACCTGAAGATGATTACCTGTCACCTTGGAAATGGGGCATCCATCGCAGCCATTGAAAATGGTAAATCGATCGATACATCAATGGGATTCACGCCTGTCGACGGACTGATCATGGGTACGCGGACCGGGGATATTGATCCGGGGGTATTGCTGTTCTTAGCCGACAAAGAGAACCTGAGTCTGAAAGGGGTAAGTAATTTGATCAATAAAAACAGTGGAATGCAGGGTATATCCGGCATCTCCAGTGATATGCGTGATTTGGAGCTGGCCTACTACGAAGGAAATGAAAATGCAGCGCTGGCTCTTACGATGTATGCCTACAGGGTAAAGAAATTTATCGGGGCTTATGCAGCGATCATGAACGGACTGGATGTTCTTATATTTACAGGAGGTGTAGGGGAAAATGATTTTAACATCAGGAGAATGATCTGTCAGAATATGGAATACCTCGGGTTGAAATTTGATGAAGTGGCCAACCATGGAATCAAGGGACAGGATCGTGTCATATCAAAGTCGGAGTCGAAAGTGATAGCGGCAGTCATCCGGACGAACGAAGAGTTACTGATCGCAACAGATACCTACAAGATTGTTCAGAAATGTGTTTAACATCATAGCGGACACCGCATTCATTTATCTTCCTTTTCCGTTTATTTACATGTTCTGATAATTGAGAAAACATGTTAAAAAAACTAGATGAACTCAGGCAGTTTCTGCCTGATACGAAAAAGCCCCAGAAACTGGTACTTGTTCCTTCTGAGGATGCCCATTCCATTGGTGCCGTGACGCGTGCGGCTGAGGAGGGTATCATTGAACCGGTTTTGGTAGGTGACCGGGACAAAACAGAGGGGCTCGCCGAAGTTATGAAGGTCAGTCTGAAAGGTTTTGAATTTCATGAAGAACCGGACCAAATCGAAGCAGTAAAGACCGCCGTGAGGCTGATCCATAAAGGGAAAGCAGAAGTGTTGATGAAGGGAAAGATAGGCACCTCTATTCTGCTGAAAGCGGTACTTGATAAGGAATACGGGCTGCGGACCGGTAACCTGCTGTCACATTTCGCCCTGTTTGAGGTGGAAACCTATCATAAATTGATTGGGGTGACAGATGTAGCAATGAATATTGCACCTTCGCTGGATGAAAAAATCGGGATTCTAAACAATGCCGTGCAAATCTTCAACCGCCTGAATATACCGGAACCGAAGGTTGCAGTGCTAGGCGCTGTTGAACAGGTGAACATCAATATGAACGCTACACTTGATGCAGCCCTGTTATCTAAAATGAACCAGCGGGGACAAATCAGAAACTGCCTTGTAGATGGTCCGCTCGCATTTGATAACGCGATCAGCCTGGAGAGTGCAAGACACAAGGAGATCAAAAGTGAAGTGGCCGGCGATACAGACCTGCTGCTGATGCCTGATATCGAAGTGGGAAATGTACTATATAAGTCACTGGTTTTCTTTGCAAAAGCAAAAGTAGCCTCTATGATTGTTGGTGCCGCGGCGCCTATCATTTTAACATCACGATCCGACTCAGAACAGGCAAAATTTGACTCAATTTTACTTGCAGCAGCAACTACTTTAAGGAAATAACACTATTTTTTGTATTATAACTAAATTCAATAATAGTGTGCTTTTATGTTCGTTATTAAAAAAACTTTGAATAATAATGGAAATAAGTTATATTCTTGCCATCAATCCGGGTTCAACCTCTACAAAAATTGCCGTATATAAAGGGAACAACCCACTTTTTCTAAAAACCATCCGTCATGAATGTGAGGACCTTGCTAAATACGGGGAGATTGCTGACCAGTTTGAATTCAGAAAAGGTCTGATAATGAGCGAGGTTAGAGAAAATAGTATTCCGCTGGATATGATCCGCATTGTCATTGGTCGTGGTGGATTGATCCGTCCGATTGTTTCCGGTATGTATGAAGTCAATGAAGCAATGATCAACGATCTGAATGAGGGAATAATGGGCAAACATGCCAGCAACCTGGGCGGACTGATTGCTGCTGATATTTGCAGGGAATTACCTGATGCAAAACCGTATATAGCTGATCCGGTAGTAGTGGATGAGATGCAGGATGTAGCCAGGATCACAGGACATCCCGGAATAAAGCGTGTGTCGATATTTCATGCTTTGAACCAGAAAGCCATAGCCCGGACCTATGCACAGTCGTGCGGTATGAAATATGAGGACCTGAACCTGATCATTGCCCATCTGGGTGGCGGTATTTCCGTTGGTGCGCACAAGCGGGGAGGTGTGATTGATGTAAACAACGCGCTGAATGGCGATGGCCCCTTCAGTCCCGAAAGATCCGGATCCCTGCCGGCAGGGGCATTGGTTGACTTCTGTTATAACAATCAATTAAAGCATGAGGAGGTCAAGCGAATGATTACAGGAAGCGGTGGCCTCATGGCCTATACGGGTTCCAATGATGCACACAAACTGGAGATCAGTGCCAGGAAGGGAGATAAAAAAGCCAGGTTGATTCAGGAGGCAATGGGCTACCAGATCAGCAAGGAGATCGGTGCTATGGCCACTGTTTTAACAGGCGAGGTCCATGCCATTATTCTCACAGGCGGTATTGCACACAATCCTGATCTCACCGGATATATAAAAGAGCACGTGGCCTTTATTGCACCGGTATTTATCTATCCGGGTGAAGATGAGATGCATGCACTGGCAATGAATGGAATTATGCTACTGAAAGGGGAAATACTTGCCAGGGAATACAAGGAAGAGAATTTCGTAAAGTCAGTTGATCCGGATCGATTATAGCCCCATTATGCGGATTCCATTTCGCTTCAGATCAAATTTTCCTGTAAAGCTGTTTTCTATGGTGTGCTGTCCGATACAGGCAGCATTTTCCCGTTAAAACGCTTCCACCCCTCTGTAACGAACCATTTAAAAAACTGTCCCATCTCTTCAGCGCCTGTTGATGCTTGGAAGCCGGGAAAAGCCTCCTCAAGCATTTCGGTCCGAACCGCCCCGAAAGCCAGTGCATTTACCCTGATTCCCTGGTCCTTCAACTCCTCTGCCAGGCATTCGGTCAGAATGGCCAATGCCCCTTTGCTGGCACTGTAGGCTGACAGACCCGGAAACTTCATGCTTCCCTGCAGAGCCCCCATGGATGTCACATTGACCACCGAGGCTGAGGAAGATGCTCTCAATAACGGCAAGCATAACCTTATCAGTTGTTCTGGAACGAAATAATTGACCTCAAAAACTTTTTTTGATTCAGCGGGGCTCATCTCCCCAAACGGCTTATTCATAAGGAAACCGGCATTATTAACCAGCACATCCAATGAATCAGTAATTGTATATAGATGTTCCCGGAAATCTCCCGAACCATTAGACAGTTGTGTAAGGTCATATGCAAGCGGAATGGCTGCTACTGATCCGGATTGTTGGTTGCACCGTTCACAAACTTTCCCGAGGGCCTTTTCATTGCGTGCAACAAGGATCAGCCGGTGCCCGTCACCTGCAAGCTGAACCGCAAGTTCTGCACCTATTCCCCTACTTGCCCCTGTAATCAGTATTATCATCTCCGTTAATCTTTAATTACTTACATGGACCGCAATCTGACCATGCCAGAATCTTTGGATTATGGTCGTGGTATCTAAATTTTGAATCAAATGTAACGAGATTTTCCAACCTTTCTATACCATTTTTGATTAATATTGTAGTTTGGATGCGATGAAAAAAGTTAAAAATATACCACTGTTCATACTTGTAATGGTTTTAACCAGCGTCACTTTGCATGGACAGTCGGAAAGGTATTTAAGATACATTGAGGGATTGAATGAGACCAGAAAGGGGATGTTCTATCTTGTTCCCGAAATCGGATTATGGTTTGGAACCTATACCAATATTGAAGTGGCACCGCAACTGGCATATCATCTGACCGATCGGTGGTCTTTTGGTGTTGGACCACGCTACACCTTTTACCAGAACAACAACCCCTTCAGTGCTCTTAACTTCTCAACACATATATGGGGATTAAAAGCTTTTTCCCGGTTATCAGTTATTCGTGAAGCGCCTAAAATATTACCCTTCTATCTTTTTGATGAACTTTTTTTGCATGTTGAATATGAAAGAATGAGTCTTGAAAACCAATATTTTAATGCTCCCACTTATCCTGCTGAAGGCAGATTCTGGACCGATTATTTTTATATCGGAGCAGGAATAAGTCAGCGGTTTAGCGGATACACCTCCTACTCCATTCTGCTGTTATGGAATTTAAATGATTCCATGAACTCTTTTTACAGGAACCCCACCTACCGCATCGGTTTATCTGTCTATTTTTAAATGTCTGCAGATACGAACTTCTTTAATAATATCTTGTTAATCCATAAGATAGGTTCTAAATCTTTTAGTGTTACAAATATATTTGCTTTCTTTGATTGAAATTTTAATACTTTCATATGGAAATTACAAAAGAAAAAGTAGTATCTATTACTTATGAGCTGAGAAAGGATGGGGAAAACGGAGAAGTTGTTGAAACTGTATCGAATGATAATCCGCTAACCTTTATCTATGGTGTGGGTGGAATGCTCCCCAAATTCGAGGAGAATCTCGATGGAATGAAAGCAGGGGAGGAATTCCGGTTCGGCCTCAATTCCGAGGATGCCTATGGTCCTGTTGTTGAAAATGCAGTGGTTGATGTACCTATTGACGTATTCCAGGTTGATGGACAGGTAGATCAAAACCTGTTACAGATCGGCAATATGGTTCCGATGATGGACAATTCCGGGAACAGACTGAATGGTAAGATTATTGATATACAGGAGCAATCTGTAAAAATGGATTTCAATCATCCAATGGCCGGTGAGGACCTGTACTTCTCAGGTTCCGTTACCGATGTCAGGGATGCAACTGACGAAGAGTTGGCACATGGTCATGTTCACGGAAATGGAGGTTGTAGTGACGACAACTGCAAAGATAATGAAGGAAATGACTGCAATTGCGGACATTGAGGCCTAAATTAAACCAAACGGATCTGCATCTTCCCAAGCGGGAAAAACGGACCGGAAATCGTTCAACTCATCAATATCAAGGGATGTATACAGAACATCCGGTTGATGGTCCAGCCTGGCTTTGATTTCTCCTTTTGGGTCAATCACTAAGGAGGCACCGCAATTATCCACACCCTCTCCATCTGTTCCGGTGCAGTTGGCACCTATGACATATGCCTGATTTTCAATTGCCCGGGCCGTTAACAGTGTTTCCCATACATGCTTCCTTGCGGATGGCCAGTTGGCTACATATAAGATCGCATCGTAATCGCCCCGGTTCCGTGCAAAAACAGGAAACCTCAGGTCATAACAGATTTGCAGGAGTATCCGGAATGATTCAAGTTGCACAACGACCCGGTCCCTGCCAGGAGAGAAAAACTCCTGTTCTCTTCCCATGCGGAAAAGGTGTCGTTTATCATAATGTGCATGTTTTCCTGAGGGATCTGTCCAGTAGAGCCTGTTAAAGTATTTTCCGTTTTCTTTGACGATGCAGCTGCCTGTGAGATTGAAATTATATTTCGCCGATTGTCTGACCATCCACTGAAGGATCTCTCCGTTGGTTTCTGCAAAACGCTTTACATTCATTGTAAAACCGGTTGAAAACGTCTCCGGCAACACCACAAGGTCAATCCCCTGGTTCAGGGAATGAAACTGATCTTCAAATAAAGCAAGGTTTGCTCCAACATTCTCCCAATGAAGCTTTGGTTGTATAATAGCAATCGTTACCTTTTTTTTCACCCCTTCTCCCCTTCTTCTGACTCCTTAATATCCATAGCATCATGCAGAATGCTTGTCATAAAAGGTGTATAATATGAATAAAAGAAATTTGAAGCCCCTTTACACCTGCTTCGTATTCCGTCAATAAGCGGTCCGAGAAACATCATCTTTGCAAACACTGCATTTGACCGGCTCTTCCCAAAATCACCAGCCATGAAATAGAGCTGATCATCTGCATGGATCAGGGCCGGGAATGTCTCCGGAATACCAAATTCATTCAGAATATCTTTACCGTTTTCAGTGGCATTCAATTGAAATTCAGACAATACTTCATTTCTCCCGGCATGAAGCAAGCTGAACCATCCATGATAATTTACCCGGGATGGCAGGTTGTATTCATCCTTTGCTTTATCACTGGAAACAAGAAAGCCCTCTGAGCATCGGATATCCTCACCTTCCAGCAAAACCAAAACCCTCCGGCTGTCAGGATTGATCATAACCAAACCGGGACCTTTTGCTGTCCATTCGTTTCCGGTATACGCTTTATACATTTCCTTCCAGTCGAAACCAAGCTCATTGTCAGGCTCTGAGGAGAGATTCTTCACATACTTTCCTATCCAGCCAATAAAATAAACATCGGTAAGCTTCTCCAGGTTGAATCTGACAAGCGGCTCTGTTGGCGGTGAAAAAAAGCAGAATTCGGCAATCACCGGCTTTCCACGGCTAATAACCTCCCTGATCAATGTGTAATCGGTATTATTTAATCCACTGTAAATTGTTCTGTCCGTTTCACCCGTAGCTGATAATTTTGCTTCAGGTAGTGTGATACCAGATACATCTGCATAATAGATCAGGTCCACTTTATCGGCTATTCGCTCAACTTCATGCAGCCTGGGGAATTTTATCCTGTGATCTCCTTTGTTCCAAATTAATCCATAATGATCGAATTTCAAATTGTAGAGCCTGTTACCTGCTGTGAGGACCTTCTCTTTGTTGAGGATATAATTCAATGATCTGTTTTCACTTCCCCGAAAGCCTGTCATTGACTTGTTCACAACAAAAACTTCCAGTTGTGTTCCTTTTCTGATCATCCAGCCGGCATATCCGACCAGTGGCAGAATCAGAACCACCAGTAATACTATCAGAAATACCTTTTTCTTTTTCATACGCTTTACCTTTTAGTCGGGATGAATGATATTTAGCAAAGAACATGCTAACCAGCAATTTCTATTGCGCCAGAATATAAAAGTAAGAAATATTCCAATACGAGTAAAGCGCCAGATTTTCTGACAAGCATTTTCCTGCCAGACAGGTCTGTATTATATTAAAAAAGAGTTATTTAGATATATTTGAAGATGAATCAGACCGGAAAGCTTTTAAGCTTCGAAGCTATATCCTACACTTTTAACTGTCTTAATTCTATCCTGACCAATCTTTTCTCTCAATTTTCTTATGTAAACATCGATTGTGCGGTCACATACATATACGTCCTCACCCCATACGTGTTTGTAAATATCGTCCCGTGAGAATACTTTAGATGGCTTTGAAGTTAACAGTGTCAGTAACATGAATTCTTTTTTGGGAAGGCTCACATCCTTTTGGTTTACTACAACCCTGTGCTTTTCGATATCAACCAGAAGATTTCCAAAATCGCGTACACTGTCTGCATCATTTTTTTTCTGGGTACTCTGGGTATGTGGCCTTTTCAGCAATGCTTTTATTCTGGTTACCAGCACTTTCGGTCTGATGGGCTTGATCATATAATCATCGGCACCTGCATCAAAACCAGCAATCTGCGAATAGCTTTCGGCCCTGGCTGAAAGCATGGCAATGAGAATGTGCCTTGTCTCCGGCGTTCGCCTGATCTCCTCGCAAACCTCAATACCATCCATACCTGGCATCATAACATCCAGTAAAATCAAATCAGGATGGAGTTTTCTTGCCATTTCAACTGCTGTACGACCGTTATTTACGGCGTTCACATTATATCCCTCCCGCTTAAGGTTATAGGAAACAAACTCGAGAATATCCTGCTCGTCATCAACGATCAGGATCGATTTTTTTTGTGCATCCATATAGATGAGGTCTCAATTCTGCTGCTAAACTAACATGCCCGGTTGAAATAAACGTTAAGTCAGTTTTATCAATTTGAAAAAATATGAGCCGGACTACATACTTAGATAACATCCAGTTTACCTTAACTTAACATACGATTAATGTTTCGAATCTGAATAAAGTCTATTTTTAAGCCGCAAAACTTTTATATCTGACAATGGAAACTTACTATCTTATCATCGTCGTTGTACTCTTTATTCTCGCAATATCCGACCTGGTCGTAGGCGTTAGTAATGATGCGGTTAATTTTCTGAATTCGGCGATCGGAGCAAAGGCTGCGCCATTTGCTGTCATTCTCACCATCGCTGCAGCCGGAGTATTGGTAGGAGCAGCTTTTTCCAATGGCATGATGGAGGTGGCCCGCAAGGGAATCTTTCATCCCGACCAATTTACTTTTGCCAATATCATGGTGGTATTCCTTGCGGTTATGATGACAGATATTCTGCTGCTGGATTTTTTCAACACCATAGGACTCCCGACTTCCACTACTGTTTCCATTGTTTTTGAACTATTGGGAGCGTCAGTGGCAGTAGCTCTGTTTAAGATCATAGGTTCCAATGGTGAATTTGCCGGGATGTCGACCTTTATCAATACCGACAGCGCCATGCTGATCATTGCAGGGATATTCCTTTCAGTGATCATTGCCTTTACAGTTGGATTGATTATTATGGCCATCGTTCGTTTTGCCTTCTCATTTAGTATTATGCGGACATATAAATACTGGGGGGGTATATGGGGAGGATTTGCCATGACTGCAATTCTCTATTTTTTACTGATTAAAGGCGCCAGGGACTCAACCCTCGTGAGTGACGAGATGATGATTTTTATTCAGGACCATACCACGAATATGATGATTATCAGTTTCGTGGGGTGGACAATCATATTACAACTTTTTGTCCTGTTTACAAGGATGAATGTTTTAAAGTTTACCGTTTTGGCCGGCACCTTCGCACTCGCTATGGCGTTTGCCGGAAACGACCTGGTAAACTTTATAGGTGTTCCGCTGGCCGGTTATGAATCGTTTAAGGCATTCATAGCCTCAGGGGCCGGCCCTGATTCACTTATGATGACGGCACTGACTAAAGAGATAAATACACCGTTGTTTTTCCTTGTTGCTGCCGGGTTGATCATGGTTATAACACTGAAACTATCAAAAAAAGCCAGGTCGGTCACAGCAACATCCATTGATCTGAGCAGACAGGTTGAAGGTAGTGAACGATTTGAATCTTCAGGACTGGCAAGGTTCCTGGTGAGGAGAACGATCGAAATATCCAACACTGTTGAAAAAATTACTCCTAAAAAGATCAGGAATTTTTCCAATTCCAGGTTTGACATGAGCAAAAGCTCCGATGAGTACAAAAAAAACAAAATTGCATTCGACCTGGTCAGGGCCTCAGTAAACCTTGTTGTGGCCAGCATATTAATTGCAATTGGTACATCTTACAAGCTTCCACTCTCCACGACCTACGTTACATTTATGGTTGCCATGGGTACATCACTTGCTGATGGTGCCTGGGGACGAGAAAGTGCTGTTTACAGGATCTCGGGTGTAATGACCGTTATTGGAGGATGGTTTTTTACTGCTTTTACTGCTTTCTGCGTCGCATTTCTTATCGCAACGCTTATCTTTTTCGGAAAACTCCCGGTGATCATCGGTCTTATACTTCTCTCTATTTTTATCCTTATACGCACACATGCTTTCCATAAAAGAAAGGCCAAAGAGTATGAACTTAAAGTAAATGGAAGACCATCTGAAACCCCGGAGATCATGAACCATTGTGAGAATGAGGTGAAAAGTTCTATTATCGAAACATCAAAACTTTTATTCCTGACATTCGACAGTTTTGCAAAAGAGAATCATAAAGAACTCAAGCTTATAAGGAAACAGGCAAAAAAACTGAATAAAAAGGTGAAAGCAATGAAGCTCTCAGTTGCCGACACCCTGAAGTCTTTCGGAGAATCAGAACTTGAAGTCGGTCACCATTACGTTCAGGTAGTGGACTACCTCAAAGAGGTTTCAAATGCACTCTACCATCTCATCAATCCCGCATTTGAACATATTGATAATAACCATGCGCTTGATAGTGAGCAGACAAAAGAGTTGAAAGCGTTTAATGAATCGATCAATGAATTTTTCAATTACAGTATCTCGATTATGCAAAACCATCAATTTGACCATCTCGAAGAATATGTTGAGAAACGGGACCAGCTGATCGATTCAATCAATGCGATTATTAAAAACAGGATCAAAATACTAAAGAAGAAACAGAAGGGAACGAAGGTCAGTATGACTTATATCGAGATGCTTACAGAGACAAAAAACTTGCTTCTGCACACTGTTCAACTTGTGAAAGCTGATGCAAACATGGTTGAAGCGCTAAAGGATCAGGACACACAGTAACCAGACCAGTTGTAAAGGATAGATTGCCTTATTCTGGTTTAACATATTTGTAACCAATACCTTTCACAGTTTTGATATAATCGTCACCGATCTTTTCACGAAGCTTACGGATATGTACATCAATGGTCCTGTCGCCCACAACGATATTATCCCCCCAAACCGTATCAAAGATCTCTTCCCTGGAGAATACTTTGTCGGGTCGTGAGATCAGCAATGACAACAATTCAAACTCTTTTCGGGGAAAGAAAATTTCCCGCCCTTTCAAAATCACCAGGTACCGGTCCTTGTCAATGATCAAATCGCCTGAAACAACCTGGTTTTGACTTGGATCTCTTCCATTATCATGGTTAAAACTGATCCGTTTCAGAAGCGATTTAATTTTACTGATCAGAACCTTGGGTTTGATCGGTTTCGTAATATAGTCATCGCCTCCGGCCTCAAAGCCTGCAATCTGGGAATAGTCCTCTCCCCTTGCGGTCAAAAAAGCGATCATCGTATTCTCCATTTCCGGAAGCTTTCGTATCTCCTCACATGTTTCGATCCCGTCCATCTCCGGCATCATGACATCCAGCAGCACGAGGTGCGGTTTAATTTCTGCGGCAAGTCTCAGGGCATCTGAGCCATTGTTTGCTGTATAGATATCGAATCCTTCATTTTTCAGATTATAACTCAAAAATTCAAGGATATCTTGCTCATCATCGACAAGCAGTATTTTAAAATCTTTCCAGTTCATTTTCGTAGACTAAATTGACTGTAAAAGTATAAAAAACAGATATAAATGGAAAGATATTATTTTTTATGCAAAAATCCTTCAATTAACTTGCATAACTTGTTTTGTGAATCGGCCTGACATATTCTTCACAACGTTTGATAGGGGAGCATGTTCAGAAAAAAAGTCCAATCCCGTTATCCCCTGTGCTCCTTCCGTATCAGGTCAAAGATGGTCTTTACCGGGGTAAATGTCTCCGCTGGTACTTCAACGAAAACGGTTAGCCAACCTGCCATCGATCCGTTCCACAGCCCGGGCAGTTCAAGCACTTCAAGGGGCGGTTCATGGCCTTTCAGGTCCATATCCCCATAAAAGGGATATTGGTCCAGCGATTCAAAAAATATACGGGCCTCATTGTCAGAAGATATATACTCCCACTGGTAGTGAAAAGCCAGGATCATATCATAAAAATCCTCATTATTGACAAAAGGTTTTATAGATATTTAGATAGAGCATTTATGTAAAAAAGCCGGTGATACAGAAAGCCTGCACCACCGGCTGATATAAACAGCTTATAGAAAATTTAGTTAATCCCCTATCACCCCCTTTTAAAAGGTCCTTTATGGCAAGGTATAAAGAACGGTCAACTCCGGCCTCATCCCGGGAATTTTATAATCGCTCGATGCAAATTGCCATCCACCCGGATAGGGATTATCAGCAATCACTTTCAGCATCATACCATAATTGGGGATATCCAGCTCATTCACAAAGATAGAGGTGACATCAAACCGTCTCTTCATGTTGCTGTATATATCATAGAGGGGGATGATCACCTGGTTGGCATCGGTTGTTGAGGGCTGGTTGTGCCAGGTTACCTTGTACTCCTCCCATGGCTCAATAATCTGCTGAAGAGCAATATACTTGCGGTTATAGTCTTCGTTTTCCGCTACCGCGACTGACGAGTCCCACATCATATTCTCAATGGAGAGTGTTAATAAGACCTTATGAATTGTGGCGCTTTTGGGCAGATCGTTCAGGTAAAACTCAATCAGGCTACTCTTTGTACGCATGACGGTCAGCACAGGCTCTGTCAGGAAGCTTGCCTCAAAATAGGGATGGTCACCAAAATTCCTTTCCGGATCCAGGTCCGTAATCATCGCATCCTTCCCTCTTTCGGGTCCCGGCTGCAGCAGCAGTTGATGATACGCTGCATCACCAAGTTCAAAGACCACCGGACGCTCCTCTGATGAGTTTCTTAATCTTTTTGCAGCGATCTCACCTGTATATGGTGGATAATCCGGATTTTTAACCATCACCTTGTACCATTCATAGCCCGGTTTCACAAGGATCTTGTTAACACCTGCCCGTAACCTGTATTCATGCATCCATCCGTCACGTGCCTTTAATACCATTTTTGCAGGAATAGCGGCTGAAGGCCTCATACTTAACGAATCATTGTGCACCACCATCACATATCCGATAACGGGCCGGACCACGTTAAAACTAAAGGTGGCATAACCAAAATCTGCAGGAGTGCTGTTCATCACACGCAGAACTTCCGGTGAGATATGACTGACCTGTTCCGGTTTTACAATAAAATTAAGTGGCAGCGGCCGGTTCACCAGGTAAGCCTTGGGTGATCCTTCCAGCGGTGCCGCATATACGACGTTGCCGTAAGGACCGATCACCATAAATTTCTCCAGCAGGTACTCTCCGGCTTTCAACTCGATCTTCTCGCTGACAAACTGCGATCCGAAAGCAAATAGTGGGATCCGCTCATCTTCCATCACCACCTCTCCGTCGACCGATACTATTGTTACCATCAGCTGCCAGAAATTTGCCGGGATAATCGTATCGTCACTTACATCACTGCTGTCCGTTACCACTGATTTCAGCAGCTCCCCGGCATCAAAACTGAGGGAAAAATCAATTTTACCCTTTACTTCGGGCTTCTCTTCGCATGACTGCACCATTCCGGCAGCCAGGAAAAGCATTACCAGTATTATTGCCTGTATTGCTTTCATTATGTTATTGTTTAAGTGTTTATACAAATATATAGCCTAAGCACACTAAAGTCAAGATGCTTTTGATAAAAGAATGGTTGCGTCAGCCCATTTTATGCCAACTGCTTTTCTGCAGCCAGCCTGCCGGCTTTCAGTGCACTGATGTTCAATTGAACAATCTCCTCCCCTTTGCTGCCAAAGATGTTTTTTATGCTCTCCTCCAAAGATTGAACGTTTACAATGAGTTGAGAAGATGCGGCTCCAAGCATCACAATATTTGAAACCTTCACCGATCCGATATCGGCCGCAATCTCATCTGCATCGATCAGCAAACTGTTTTTGATCTTCCCAATAGCATCATATAACTTCCCTTTGTCCGGGTAATTGTCAATATTGACGAATGGTTTTGAATTCGCGATGAGCCAACCGGTTTGAGAGAGCCACGGCAGATACCGCAGCGATTCCATCGGCTCAACGGAGAGAATCATATCACAGCTGCCCTTGGGAATAAGATCTGAATGGAGTGGTTGATCAGAAATCCGGAGGTGGGATTGCACGGCACCGCCGCGCTGACTCATTCCATGCACCTCTGCCTGCTTCACGAAGAGATCGTTATCGATCGCAGCCATTCCAATCACCGCAGCAATAGACAAAATACCCTGTCCACCAACACCCGATAAAATAATATCTGTTTTCATGTCTGTTAAATTTGTACCGGATTCAACTATTTCGATGCCGTTTTCTTTCTCCTGATCGCTGTCTGGATACACTCCCTCGAAGATATAATTACCGAGACTCCCTCATATTTCAACTCCCCGGCGATGATCGCAGAATTCTTCTCATGGTTCTTCTTCAGAGGGTTGATCTCTATGATATGCTCCTCTTCAACACCAAGTCCCCTGCAAATCGCTGTCAGCCTGTTGGTCGCATGCGACGGCTGTCCACCGGTCATTCCTGTTGTTGAGTTATCAGATATAATTACCGTCACGGGCGTCTTCTCCACCACCGCATCCAGCAGACCGGTCATCCCGGAATGGGTGAACGTAGAATCGCCGATCACTGCAACCGAAGGTCTCAGTCCGGCATCCGACGCACCTTTTGCCATGGTTACCGAAGCCCCCATATCAACACAGGAGTTGATCGCATTATAGGGCGGCAGTGCCCCGAGTGTATAGCACCCAATGTCGGAAAATACCCTGCCGGGACCGTACGACTGAAGTGCCTCTCCCAGTGCATTGTACATGTCGATATGACTACAACCTTTACAGAGTGCAGGTGGCCTGTTGGCAACCACTTCAGGCACATCAATCCCCTTCTCCACCTCAATACCAAGCGCTGCAGCAACGATCTGCGGGTTCAGCTCTCCGTCACGGGGGATCGCACCGCTCAACCTGCCATTGATCTGGTATTTCGCCGCCAATACGCCTGTCAGCAGCTCCTCAAGCATGGGATACCCCTCTTCAAGGATCAGCAACTCATCGGTGCGCTCAGCAAGCACACGCAACATTACCTTCGGAACAGGGTAATGAGAGACCTTCAATACAGGATAATTCAATCCGTACTTCTCCGCAATCTCCATGTAGTAATTGCAGGCAATACCGCACGCCACGATCCCCCTGGAGAGTTCAACACCATCCGAAAGCTGGTTGTACCCCATCGTTGCAGCATCCTCTTCAAGCAATGGCTGAATATCCAGCAGCTTCCGGTAGCGCTTACGGGCAAATGCCGGCAGAAGGATGAACTGGGTAGTATCCTCCGGTAATTTCAACGTATTTTCCGGGTGCAGATCACCGCAGCTAACCCCCGACCTGGAATGTGCAAGCCTGGTTGTCACCCTTACCATCACAGGCAGTCCGTACTTTTCCGACAGCTCAAATGCCGCGCGACTCATGTCGTAACACTCCTGCTGATTTGCCGGTTCCAGTACCGGAACCATGGCAAATTTTCCATAAAAGCGTGAATCCTGTTCATTCTGAGAGGAATGCATCGACGGATCGTCTGCCACCAGCAATACCAATCCGCCATTGATACCCGTAACTGCCGAATTGATAAAGGCATCGGCCGCCACATTTAATCCTACATGCTTCATACACACCAATGCACGTTTTCCGGCATACGACATCCCCAACGCAGCCTCCATGGCTGTCTTCTCGTTGGCCGACCAGTCGGAATGTACTCCCCGCTCACGCGCTGTTTTCGAACGTTGAATATATTCTGTGATCTCTGTCGATGGCGTTCCAGGATAGGCATACACCCCCGAAATACCACTGTCGATAGCCCCCTGTGCGATCGCCTCATCACCTAACAATACCAATTTTTTCATCATTCCTGCGCTTGGTTCTGTTGTCAAAATTAGAGAAATTTTGACTGCAGGAAACATATTGTTCAGCATCTGTCCCCACTGTTAAAGAATATCAATATTTTCATGTGGGATCGCAAAATCGCTCAGCCATTATCTCTTTTACCGGGGGATCGCAATGTGGCAAAGCCGGATATAGTTCTATCGGGGGATTACTTTATGGTGAAGCAAGAAGTCCCGGTATCAGAAAGATGAGAAATTCACTGATGGAGAATATGCGACCTGAAATGAATTTATGTGTACAGTGTAATGACAATTTTACGGGGACCCCCGTGGTTCCTGAACTCGCAAAGGTAGATGCCCTGCCAGGTACCCAGGTTGGGACGTCCACCTGTAATGGGTATTGTTACCGACTGACCAATCAGGGACGATTTAAGGTGGGCAGGCATATCATCCGGTCCTTCCAGTGTATGGGTATACACCGGGTGGTTCTCCGGTATCAACTTGTCTAAAAACGCCTCAAAATCATCACGTACAGATGGATCTGCATTCTCATTGAGGGTGAGTCCCGCCGAGGTATGTTTCATAAACAGGTGTAAAATCCCGTTTCCCTTCAAGTCAGGTAGGTGCTGTAGTATCTCCCGGGTGATCAGCCTTGTACCCCTCCTGCCAGCATCGACTGCAATCTCCTTTTGAAATATCATATTGGTGACGGTATATGTTAATAAACCTCAAATTTAATCCAACAATACAAAACTTCGGCAGTATTCCTGCTTTTTTTAGTTATTTTTGGGGTGTTATTCTATCAATTTGAGATGAATCTGCGGATATTATTTATCATATGTATTCTGACCATCATCGGTTCTGCTTCCGTAAACGGGCAATTTTTAAACAAAGACAGAAAAGATGAAAACCTGGTGCAGTTTTCGGGCATTATCAGAAATCTCGAACATCGCCCGGTAGGTCATGTCAACATCGTCATCCTGAACCGTGACCGTGGAACAACCGCCGATGGAAGGGGGCTTTTTTCATTCGTTGTTCAGCCTAGTGATACCATACTTTTTAGTCATGTCGGCTACAAACCAACGATCCATATCATTCCCGATACGCTCAAATACCACCAATATCCTTCCGATATCTTCATGGTAAGCGATACCTTCCGATTGGCAGAGGTCAAGATCTTTCCCTGGAAAACATATCAGGAGTTCAAAGAGGATTTCATCGCCATGGAGATGCCTACGGATGATGAGCAGCGTGCTATGAAAAATATAGCACTAATCAAAACCCAGATCAAGGTAAACGACGTGAATGCCACACCCAACATG
>CAYOVC010000019.1:0-16924 GCA_964407305.1 uncultured Bacteroidaceae bacterium
TCCGTCGTGGGCGGCGATCATCCCGTCGGGCAGCAGGGTTTTAAACTCCTTCTCGATTCCCATCTGGTGGGAAATATGGGTAATATATCCCTTCTCAGCACCAAGCTCAAGGAAAAGCTTTCCGGCCTCATCAAGGGTAAAATGAGAATGGTGTTTCTCCATCCGCAGGGCACCGATCACTACCTGTTTGATCCCTGTCAATTTCCTTTTCTCCTCTGCCGAAATGAAGTTGGCATCCACCAGGTAGGCAAAGTCATTGATCCGGAATCCCAGTACCGGGATATTTGCATGCACCAGGCGGATGGGTGTAAATCGGATGTTCTCTATCACAAACGGATCCATACCGATCTCATGCAGGATTACGCTGGGTACTCCGGGGTACTTGTTTTCAGCAAAAACATACGGAAATGAGATGCGTATCGATTGCAGCACACGTTTCTCCCCGTAGAGATCCATCGACCGTTTTTGCAGAAAATTGAATGACCTTATATCATCCATTCCGGCAACATGGTCCCTGTGCTCATGGGTATAAATAACGGCATCCAGGCTGGTAATATTCTCCCGCAGCATCTGTTGTCTGAAGTCGGGTCCGGTATCGACCACAATGGTAGTCGCATCGTTCTGAACAAGGATCGAAGAACGCAGCCTGTTATCATGGGGATCATCCGATCTGCACGCGTCACAACCACATCCTATCACCGGCACTCCCTGTGACGTCCCTGTACCAAGAAAAGTAACTTTCAATTTCCTCCTGCTTTTAAATTGAGCCCGAAAATAACGATTTTAACAAGAAGGCAGAAGGAAATCACCAATTCCTGGTCATATTTTACAGCATAACCTACGGAGTTTTTCATCCCGCTCCTGACAGAACCACAGATTTTATGTAAGTTTATCGCAAAAACATGACAGGTCATCTATACCTCATACCCAACTCCCTGGGAAACGCAGATCCCGAAACATACTTACCGCTGCAGGTACAGCAGTTGATCACCGGTCTCAAATATTTCGTCGTCGAAAAGACCAGGAATGCAAGGCGATTTCTTAAAACAGTCGATAAGGAAATTGTGATCGACGGACTTACTTTTTATGAGCTTAACAAGCATACCGAACCAGGTGAGGTCGCTGCATTTCTGAAACCGGTTCTGGCAGGACACGATATGGGTGTAATCTCTGAGGCCGGGATGCCGGGTGTTGCCGATCCGGGTGCTGTTTTGGTCAGACAGGCACACCTGCAGAACATCCCGGTGATCCCGCTTTCCGGACCATCATCAATCTTCATGGCACTGATGGCCTCCGGGTTGAACGGACAATCTTTCAGGTTTGTGGGTTACCTTCCGGTACAGCGTGGAGAGCGGATCAGTGCAGTAAAGCGCCTTGAAAGAATTGTCGATGAGACGCGAGAGACCCAGATCTTCATAGAGACGCCATACAGGAACAATGTGCTGTTGGGGGATATCTGTGCTGCTTGCAGGGATCAGACGATGCTGACCATCGCTGCAGATATTACCATGGAAACCGAGATGATCAAAACTGTAGCGGTGGGGGTATGGAAAAAGAAAAAGCCTGACCTGCACAAACGTCCGGCTGTATTTTTGTTGGGAAAGTCTTAATATACAGGGGGCCAGCCGCTACCATTTATTGCAGCAAACAAATTACTCATATCTATCGATCCTGTTGACTTCTTTTAATCATCCTCCGGCTCCGGCAGTGGTTTGGGGATCCTTATATCGAACAGCAGTGGTTCGTAGGGGGGAATCGATGTTTTATTGGTATTCGCCACCTTGGTGCCTTCAGCCCCATAACCAAGTTGGTGGGGAATAAGCAGCTGACCTGTTCCTCCGAACCTGAACCATTTCAAACCGATATCCCAACCGGCAATCACCTCCCCTTCCCCAACGGTTACGCTGAATCCTGTACTACCTCCTTCATTGGTATCGAAGATTCTGCCATCAAGCAATCGTCCCGTATAAAACACATCAATTGTATTTCCCTCAGAGATCAGGGCACTATCGCCTGCAACGCCGGGAATATAATACATGGTTACGCCGGTCTCCTTGTCCTTTATGGGGTAGGCCCCGGGATGTTCAGCGAGGAAGGCGTTGATCTGCTCCTGCTCCTTCTCCACCGGATCGCCTATTACCTCCACCAGTTCAATGTCGTACATCAGTGATTCAAACCTGCCAATGTTTCCAAGTCCTTCACTTCCGTATCCGAGATCACTTTTAAAAATCAGGCGTGCAATACCCCCCTCCTTCATCATTGATAAGCCTTCCCGCATACCGGCCATCTCAGTGCCATGCTGGTATTTATACGGACCGTAAAGTACTTTGCTGTTGTAAAGATTGTAATCCCTGGCCCACTCTTCGGTATAAGTATCAACCACCTTCTCGTCGGGTATGGTATATGCAAGGTAGTTAACCAATACAAAGTCGCCCGAATCGGGGGAAGCACCTTCACCCTCTTCATATTCAATATAGTATAATCCACTTTCTGTTGGTTCTACATCCTGGTAACGGGCATCCATATACAGATCAAAGTAGCGTTCCTCCTCAGCGATGAAATAATCATAATTAATATCGTCCTCGCATCCTGCGAAGGCGATCATCACTGAAAGAACAAACAGTATAAAATATCTTCCTATCATATGTACCAAATCTAAAATATTTGAAATGCAAATCTACACAACTTATTTTTAAGATGCATACTGCTTTGGCAAAGTTGCTTCAGGAATTCACCTTTTCACATCAAGGATATTCACCTCTGTAATGAGTATAGACGATCCCGGTATCTTAGCTCCATCACCAAAGTTGCCGTAAGCAAGGTAGGGGGGGATCATGAATCTTGCCCTGCTTCCTTTACGCAGTAACAACAATCCCTCTTCAAGTCCAGCTTCAATGCCCCCCTTACCAGTAACGATCTTTTTAGGATCGGAAGTATCTGCAGAATAACAAATTTTTCCGGTTATCAAGCGGGTTTCATACGCATAGGATACCAGCTTGTCACGCTCAACAGGGGTTCCGTCTCCCTGCTCAAGTAGCATATACCACAGTCCGGTGGATGTCTCCTTCATCTCCCAGCCGGTCCTGCTGATAAAAGCCATAATATGCTCACGGTGCCGCTCCCTGATGTAGCGGTTGGTCTCTATAAACGTTCTGCCAACTTCATCCTCAACCACCTCGGCCCGCTCCTGAACCGGAGCCTTACAGGATTGTATGATGAACAGGCAGCAAATCAGCATGCCACTAATTCCCCGTAAGTTCATCGCTGTATAGTTTAAGCACCGATTCAAATTTTGCAATAGTCTCCTTCAGCGTAAGTGTATCCTCACCGCCGGCAGCATTAACATGTCCGCCGCCATTAAAGTGTTCTGCTGCGATCTTATCGACAGACACACTGCCTTTGGATCTGAAAGATATTTTTACGTTGGCATTTTTTTCAATGAACAGTGCGGATAATCTGACACCCTTGATAGAGAATGGAATATTCACAAACCCCTCCGTATCACCCACCTGGTGATCAAAACGCTTCAACTCCTTCTTATCAAGGTAGATATATGCAGCGTTAAGTTCTTTAAGCACAACCAGTTTTTCAGACATGCAATAGCCCATCATCTTCATCCTGTTCTCAGAATAGCTGTCGTATATATTGCTGTATATCTTATCCTTATCAATACCGGTATCCACGAGTGCACCGGCAATACCAAATATCTCCGAATAAGAGGAGGCGTACCTGAAATTTCCTGTATCTGTCATGATCGCCACGTACAAACATGTGGCAATATCCCTGTCCACAGCTCCGGCACCGGCAGAGTGGGTTATCAGCAGGTAGATCATCTCACCAACCGATCCTCGCCCCGGTTCCGAAAGAACCATGTCTGCAAATTCCTCCGGTCGCTGGTGATGGTCGATCAGTATCTTATATGCATTGGCAGCCAGCAGATCCTCCTTCAGGTTGCCTGTCCGCTCCGGGTCATTGAAATCAACAAAGATGGCTGTGGTCGCATCTTTTAGTAGTTTCCTGCATTGCTGTTTCTTCTTCTGGAATATATTTACCATTTCATACCCTGGCAGCCAGTTCAGAAACTCCGGAACGTTATTGGGAATGATCACATGAACCGGCACCTTGTATTTTCTCAGAAAAAGAGCCAATGCAACCGCGGATCCCACCCCGTCGCCATCGGGATTCATATGTGAGACGATGACTACCGGATCCTTTTCCTGAATTATTTCCCTGATTTTTCCTGCCAATTGTTTATACAACATCACGCTTTATTGCTTAGGCGATACCGACCACACCAGCGTTGATAGTTTCCTTGTGTCGGTATCAAAAACTAAAAAGTTTATCAAAAAATAAGGTCAAAAGTAAAAAATTAATCTGTTAGCCTTAACAATTAATGGCTATATTTGTTAAAGGTCACATGCCAATTAAACGTACGAACATGACTGGAAATTTCACCTTTACCATGATTAAGCCTACCGCGGTAGCGAACGGGCACACAGGTCCCATCCTGAATATGATATCTGAAAGCGGTTTCCGAATGACCGCCATGAAGATGGTTCAGATGACAAGAAGAGATGCGGAGCAATTCTATGCCGTTCACGAGGGAAAGTCCTTTTATCCCAGCCTTATTGAGTTCATGATTTCAGGTCCGGTCGTTGCCGCCATACTTGAAAAAGAAGATGCTGTGGAAGCCTACAGGAAACTGATTGGCTCAACCGATCCTGAGAAAGCAGAAGATGGTACAGTCAGAAAACGCTATGCCGTTTCATTACAGCAAAATGCAGTTCATGGTTCCGATTCCGATGAGAATGCTGCTATCGAAGCCTCCTTCTTTTTTTCCAGAAGAGAAAGATTCTGAGCATACCGCAGGGACCGTTTATTTTAGAATAACATCATCGATCACCTCAGCACCGGCAGATTCATTGAGTCGCCGGATAAGATCCTGCTTGATCAGGGTCAGCTCATTCCGAAGTACCGAGGAGTGAAGCTTCACAAATAGCTTTTTGTCCCTGATATAAAGGGACCGAGTGGCCATGGCGACATTCCTGCCGAGAAGCGCGTACCAGCTCTTCTCAATACGGTATTCTGCCAGTCCCTTTTGCAGGTTGTTGGCCCTTACAAATTCATCCAGTAATGATCCGATTCGCTTCTCCCTTTTTCGCTCCATAATTTTGCTATTCCTTCAGGAGAATCTCTCCATTCGTGATATAAAAAACCCGGTGGTCGGCCGGTATCTCTTTTAATATGGAGGCCATACGTTCCTCGTTCGTATCAGTAATAAAAATTTGTCCGAAGTGGTTATCGGCCACCAGCTGAATGATCTGCCTGACGCGAAAGGCGTCAAACTTATCAAATACATCATCCAGCAAAAGAATTGGTGTGTTGTCCATCGTCTCTTTCATAAACTCAAACTCAGCCAGCTTGAGTGCAACCAGGTAAGTTTTCTGCTGCCCCTGCGAACCAGTCTTCTTCAACGCATGTCCCGCCAGTTCCATGTTAATATCATCCTTGTGGATACCTACCGTGGTATATTGAACCACGCGATCCTTCTGCAGCGATTCATTCAGCGCCTCTTCAAAATCCTGATCCCCCAGCTGCGATGTATAGTTCAATGTAACCGCCTCCTTGTCACCTGACACATGCCTGTAGAACTTTTGAAACACCGGATTCAGCCTGTCGGTAAATTCCTTTCTGGACCTGAAAACAGGAGTACCATATTGCACCAGTTGTGCATTGAGCACATCCAGCACATCCCTTATATTTGAATTGTAATTGTTTTCCTTAAGCAACTTGTTGCGTTGGGTGAGGATCCTGTTATAGGCGATCACATTTTCAAGGTATAACCGGTCGTACTGACCTATCACCCCGTTCATAAGCCTCCTGCGCTCTTCGCTGCCTCCCTGGATCAGGATATAGTCGGCCGGCGAGATCATCACCAGTGGAATGAGTCCGATATGCTCCGCGAGCCTCTTGTAATCCTTTTTGTTTCTGCTGAACTGCTTCTTTTTATTCCTTCGAATCGCACAATAGATCGACTCCTCTTTATCCTTGCGGATAAACAAACCCTGTATCACGGAAAAATCAGCCTCATGCCTGATGTTCTGGGTGTCGACAGGATTGAGGTTACTTTTGCAGAGTGCCAGGTAATGAATTGCATCAAGCAGGTTGGTTTTTCCCACCCCGTTCTCACCTACGAAACAGTTGATCCTCGGACTAAGTTCCAGGTCAGCCTGCTCATAATTCTTGAAATTGATCACTGAAAGTGTAGAAAGATGCATCATAAACAATCTAATAAAACAAATGTACGGCATATTAAATGAAAAAACATATGCAACAGCGACAATCGGTTAACTTTTTCAAAACTATGAAAGCAAATTAGGGAAAAACCATTACATTTGCGGTGGTTAAAAAAAATGTTAATTAAGCAATAGAAATGGTCAGTAAAAAGAAAACGGATCAGGGAGATAAGAATCTTGGGAATATCGAATCAGCGCTTTCGCGCACAGAATTATTTATTGAGGACAATCAGAAACTGCTTGTTAATATTTTTCTGGTAGTGCTGGCGATCGCCATGATAATTATTGCCGGGAACCGATATGTTCTCCAGCCCAGAAACCAGGAAGCCGCCTCAAGCATGTATATGGCTGAACGCTATTTTGAGCGTGACTCCTTTAACCTTGCACTCAATGGCTATGGCACCTTTCCGGGTTTCCTGGACATCATGGATGAATATTCGATCACCAAATCGGCCAGGCTCGCAAAATACTATGCAGGAATATGTTATTTGGAACTGGGTGATTATGAATCGGCCATTGGATACCTTTCCCGCTTCAGAACAAGGGATCTCATGACCGGTGCTGCTGCGATGAGTGCATTGGGTGATGCTTATACAGAGATGCAGGAATATGATAAGGCTGCAAGTACCTATCTCCGTGCCGCCAAAAAATATGAGAACAGCTTTACATCACCGCTTATTCTTAAGAAGGCCGGAATCGTTTATGAAGAGATGGGCGAACTGAGCAGGGCGCTGGACGTGTATGAGCAGATCAGCCGGAAGTACCCCGATTCTAACGAGGGGCGAGAGATCAGTAAGTATATCGGGCGTGTTGAGGCACAACTCGAATTGCTCTGAACGGCCGGAAGATTGATAACACGAAGTATCAGCACCAGTCGCTGATGCTTTTTTTTTGATAGAAATTCTTAAAATGAACTGGTCATGATAACCGAATTAAAAAATCTCTCGACATATGATTCTGAAAAAGTTCCTGATGCTTCGGGAATGAAATTCGGGATTGTCGTTTCCGAATGGAACGAGGATGTTACTGCTTCCCTGGCTGAGGGAGCAATAGATACGCTCAAAAAACATGGGTGTCCGGCAGAAAATATTCATCTGCTCACCGTGCCCGGCAGCTTTGAGCTCATATACGGATCAAGGTTTATTGCAGAGAAGCATGCCCTGGATGCAGTGATCGCTCTCGGCTGTGTGATACAGGGTAAGACCAGGCATTTCGACTTTATCTGCCAGGGGGTCACACATGGAATAGCTGAGTTAAACCTGGAATATGACATCCCCTTTATCTATGGAGTGCTAACAACCAAAAACCAGCAGCAAGCAGTCGACCGGGCCGGAGGAAGACTTGGCAATAAAGGTGATGAGGCAGCTGTTACTGCCATTAAAATGGTTGGATTAAAATCAAAATAGTGCCTGTTAAACAGAGGTAACTGGTTGGTAATTCGAGCAGATTATCTTTTCTTTCCACCCCGCAATGCCGGACGTGCTTTTTGTGATCCTTTTGCATTTTTCATCTGCTGTTGCTGCTTTGTCATCTGTTCCAGCCTGGCCTGCCACTTCGATTTCTTCTTCGGTTTAGCCTTTCGGGCATTGATCTTCTTCAGTATGGCATCCTCATCTGTAAATTTCTTAAAGAAGAAGTTTTGTGCGAGGGTAATCACGTTGGCAAGAAAGTAGTAATAGGTAAGCGCCGCAGAGAAGCTGTTAAGGATCAGCATAAACATCACCGGCATGATGTACATCATGGTTTTCATGCCAGGCATCGCACTTGAACTGGTCATCTGGTTATTGATCTTCATACTTAGAATCGTTGTGACCGTCATCAAAATCGTGAAAAGGCTCACATGATCACCATACATCGGTATCGTAAAGGGAAGATCGAGAATACTGTCGTAGGTTGAAAGGTCGTCGGCCCATAGAAAGCTTTCACCGCGTAGCTCAATAGATGTGGGAAAGAACCGGAACATGGCATACAGAATCGGCATCTGCAGCAACATGGGCAGACATCCTCCCAGTGGGTTGGCTCCTGCCCTCTTATAGAGGTCCATCGTGGCTTGCTGCTTCTTCATGGCATCCTCTTTCTTTGGGTACTTCTCATTGATCTCATCCACCTGTGGCTTCAATACCCGCATAACGGCCTGCGACTTATATGATTTGTATGTCAGTGGGAAGAGGGCCGTTTTCAGGATCAGTGTAAGAAGAAAGATGATAATTCCAAAGTTGGCAATCGAGCGGTTCAGCCAGTTAAAAATCGGGATGATAACAAACTCATTCAGCCACCTGATCACTGATCCGCCCACGGTAACCAGGTTTTTGAGGTCCCACTCTTCGTATTGCTTCAGTGTCGCATGGTGATTCGGTCCGAAATAGAAGGCCATCGACATCGTCTGATCATTCGTCCTTGCATAGGGCATGTCCACCTCACTGGAGAAATGCCGGATAAACTTACCAGGCTCCTCGAACCGCTCATTCATCATATAGGCACTCTCAAAATAATCCTTTGCAATAAACACTGTTGAGAAGAACTGGTGCTTGTAAGCGATCCATTCCAGTTGTGTTACAGCAGTCTCATCCTGGATACTTTTTTTGGACCGCATATTGAATTTCTCAATGTCACCCTGCTTATACCTGTAGTATAATGTGGTATAATTGTTTTCATTCTGGAAACCCTTTTCTGTTGAAGGAAAATATATTTCGTACAGGTATGTCACATTATCGGTCCGGAACTGCTCCAGGCCCACCAGCCTGATATCGAAATCGATCATGTATTTACCCGGATGCATGGTATAGGTATATTCGATAAAGGCATTATCGGTGATATCGAGCCGCATTTTAAGGCTTCTTTCCGTATCTTTTGCATCCAGGTGTGCCTTATCGGTTCCCGGAACAAAATACAGCTCACCCGTATTGATGCGCCGGTTATCGGCAAAGAACTGTAGATCAAACCTGGTAGAGTCGCCGTCGAAAAGGACAACAGGCCTGTCATCGTATGTTGTATACTCTTTCAGGTTTGCACTGTATGGCCGTCCACCAAGGGTGGAAAACGTGAGCTTAACCAGCTCATTTTCCAAAGTAATGTGTTTATCCTCACCTGTAAGTCCGCTTGCAAAAACTCCATACTTTTTTTGATGTTCAGCCAGATCCTGTGATTCCTTGTCCCCTTCAGTGAGCGCTGGAGCAGTTTGCTCCTCCTGAACGCTGTTTTCCTGTTGTTCCAGCTGCTTCTGCCGCTCAACCCGGGCGATGGAGTCGTTGCGTCGAATTGTCTCCATTTGTGCCTCACGGGCAGGCTTGGTAAAAATACTATATCCTATCAGTATAACGCCGATCAGTACGATACCTATGATCGAATTCTTATCCATTATAAATACATTTGATTTGCAGCCACAAAAGTAATGTTTTAGCTGATATATCAGGGCAATAAAACCTAAAAGTAATAAGAATTACTTCTAAAAGCTTACTCCCCGGCTCTCTTCGCTGCAAGCTCTGAAGCTGCTTTAACAAAACTTACAAACAGTGGATGAGGAGTCAAAACTGTGCTTTGATACTCCGGATGAAACTGTGTTCCGATAAACCATGGGTGACCAGGTTGTTCCATGATCTCCACCAGGTTACTTTCAGGATTGATTCCTGCTGCAACCATCCCATGCTGTTCAAACTCCTCCAAAAAATCATTGTTAAACTCATAACGGTGCCTGTGCCGTTCCCTGATCAACTTGTCCTTATAGATTGATGCAGCCTTGGTTTTTTCCAACAGTTCACAGGCATATCCTCCAAGCCGCATCGTTCCTCCCTTTTCCGTTACACCCTTTTGCTCCTCCATCAGGTCAATCACGGGATGCGTTGTAATGTTGGTCATTTCGGTGGAATGAGCATCCTTATATCCCAGCATGTTCCGTGCAAACTCGATCACAGCACACTGCAGTCCGAGACAAATACCGAAAAAGGGTATTTTATTTTCCCGGGCATACTGGACAGCCCATATTTTTCCGTCGATCCCGCGGTCACCGAATCCGGGGGCCACCAGGATACCGTCAAAATCCCTAAGTTCTTCCGAAATGGTTTCCGGTGAGATCATTTCTGAATGCAGGCAGGTGATATTCACTCTTACGTCATTCATCGCGCCTGCATGCGTCAGTGATTCAATAATGGATTTATAGGAGTCGTACAATTCAACATACTTGCCCACGAGCGCAATATTTACCTCCCTGCTTGCATTTTTAAGTCGCTTGACAAAATCCCGCCACGCTTTCAGTTTAATATTCTCTCTTGGCTCAATTCCCAACCTTGTCAGGACCGTCTGGTCCAGCTTCTCCTCCTGCATTAACAGGGGTACTTCATAGATTGTTGATACATCGATTGACTGGATCACCGACTCGATGTTGACATTACAAAACAGTGCGACTTTTTTCTTGATATCCTTCGTTAGTTCATGTTCAGTTCGAAGCACAAGGATATCCGGCTGAATCCCGTTTTCAAGAAGTACCTTCACGGAATGCTGCGTAGGTTTTGTTTTAAGTTCGCCGGAGGCGCTCAGAAATGGAACAAGTGTAAGGTGAATAATTGCTGTATTACTGTAGCCGAGATCCCATCGAAGTTGCCTTACAGCTTCGATGTATGGAAGCGATTCAATATCACCCACCGTGCCCCCGATCTCTGTAATGATGATATCATATTTACCTCCCTTACCAAGCAGCGTGATCCTCCGTTTGATCTCATCTGTGATATGTGGAATTACCTGTACAGTTTTACCGAGATAATCCCCGCGCCGCTCCTTGTTAATCACCGACTGGTAGATCCGGCCGGTAGTAACATTATTTGCCTGGGATGTTTGAATATCCAGGAAACGTTCGTAATGTCCGAGGTCGAGGTCGGTTTCCGCACCGTCATCTGTCACATAGCATTCTCCATGTTCATAAGGATTCAGTGTGCCGGGATCCACATTGATATAGGGATCCAGTTTTTGAATAGTAACTGTAAAGCCACGGGCCTGCAGAAGGCGACCGAGGGATGCAGAAATAATACCTTTCCCAAGTGAAGATGTCACTCCACCCGTTACGAATACATACTTTGTCTTGGTCAATTTAACTGGAGCTAAAGATTAAAGCGCAAAGTAACAAATAATCTCAGATTGATGAAAAAAATAGTACCATGTTTTATCAACCATGTTTCATCAGCTATGTTTCATCATATTCATCGATGATCCTGATCTTGTTTTCAAGGATGGTGATCCTTTCATGTGCATCATCGATCTTCTCCTGAAAATCGGTAATGGTTTCCTCGGCGCTTTCCGTCTGCTTGAAAAAACCGATGTTGTTTTCCCAGATCCCAATCTCATTTTTCAGCTGCTGCAGTTTATTCATCACCTTATCGCGTTCGAATCGCAGCTTATTGTCACTTCTGGGTCCGCTGACAATAGCAGTAATTTTCATCCTGTACTGTACCAGGGTCTTGGTTTGTTGATCGGCATCGATCCTGTTAACCAGGTGGTCGATGGCACCCCTGAAATCGTCCCGGATCCTGTCTTTCTCTTCGATCGGTACAAATCCTATTTCATTATAGCGCTGTTGAAACGCTTCTGTCAATGCCATAAGTTCTTTCGTACCGGCAGGTGGTTCGGTCTCGCGGATCTCCCTGATCAGGTCCTCTTTGGCTTTTAGGTTTGCTGCGTAAGACTTGCTGTCACCTCCAAAAAATTCTGATTTCTTTTCAAAAAAATGATCACAGGCCGATCTGAACCGTTTCCAGAGCTTATCAGACTCCCGTTTAGGCAAGGGACCTGCCTCTTTCCACTGTTTCTGCAATTCTATCAGCTTTTCGGTGGTTTGCTTCCAGTCTGTATTGTCTTTTAATGCTTCAGCAGCTGCGACGATATCCTTCTTATGCTGAATAATCTCCTTTTGCTGCTCCAGCGACTCGGCATAAAAATCTGCCTTTTTCTTAAAAAACACATCACAAGCCTTTCTGAACCGGGCATATATTCTGTTATTATCTTTTTTTGGTGCATAACCGATGGACTTCCATTCTTTCTGCAGTTTTAACAGCTCCTTTGTTTTATCCACCCAATCCCTGTGACTCGTCAGCTCAAGAGCAGCAAGTTCCTCGGCCTTTTCACACAATCCTTTTTTGAGCCCCAAATTTTCGATCAGGTTATCCTTTAATTCTGACTGGTATGCCTGGTGGGCCCTGTTAATCACTGAGGTTGCATCGCGAAAACGTTTCCAGATTGCATCTTTGTCCTCCCGGGGTACAGGCCCGATCTCCCTCCATTGGGCATGGTATGACTGCAAAGTTTTAAATGCCCTCGAAATATTCGGTTCATCAGTCAGGGCCTCGGCCTTTTTACTTAGCTCAATCTTCTTTTCCAGGTTTTTCTTCAGGTCAAGCACCTTCAGCTCTTTGCTGATGTTCATGAAGTCGTTGAACTTATCGACAAAAAAATTGTATGAATTCCAGAGGTCGCGTACATGCTGTCGTGGAACGATACCAATATTGAACCATCGCTTTTGCAGCTGCTTGAATTTGCGAAAAGTATGATCAAAACCTTCCGGTTTCTCCATCAGCAGTCTGAATTCCTCCAGGATCTCCTGCTTTGCAGCCAGGTTGGTCTCCTTCACATCCTCCATCTGCTTGCTGTAATCTGCCTTCAGGATCCTGTAACGTTCTATCAGTTCCTCCATCTGTTTGTCGACCGGATCCTCTGCCGGTTTAAAATCCTGCTCCTGTCCCCCTTCGGCCATAAATCGCTCCCGCTTCTCTTTCAGCTCCTCCTCCTGCTTCCTGTTAAAAACCTCATGGATCTCATCAACCGATGAACGTAACTCCTGAAAAGAATTCCTGTTCAGCAGATCTTCCAGGACTTTCACCAGGTCCGGCTTGCTAAGCAATTCATAGTTGATCTTCTCAGCTGACTTATCCTTTTCTGTATCCTTTTTCTGCGATGATTCCTCCTTATCCTCTTTCGGGTTCTTTACCTCTTCTTCACCCTGCGATGAAGCCTTTTCTTCTGACTGACTCTTATCTGTTGTTGTATCTCCTTTTTCGACTTTCAGGGATTCAGAATCCTGTTCAGGATTGTCAAAGGAATCCTGCACCGCATCCGGATCCGGACCGATGGAGTTTTTTTCTTTTTCACGCTCACTTGCCGCATCAACCGGCTGTTCATTGTTCTTATTTACATTTTCTAACTGATCATTATTCAGATGATCATTTCGATCAGAGTCTTTCATAGAACCAGAGGATTTACAGAACTTTGAATCCAAGTTACAGATTTTAATAACAAATCCAATGTTATTGCTCAAAAACCGTTCCAGAAAAACTTTGTGGAGCATTATAAACGGACGAACACATATGGCAGTTCATGCAGTCGGATAAGGCAAGATGGGTTATGAGTACCTGTACGATTTTCTTCAGCCCTGACAAAAGAGTCAGTATGTTAAATATTGACTATTTTTACTGCATGATAAGAATAGATATACTTACCGTTCTTCCGGAGTTGCTTGACGGACCTCTGGACCACTCCATTGTAAAGAGGGCGCGCGACAAGGGACTTGTGGAGATCGTGGTTCACCACCTGCGTGATTATTCCGACGACAGGCACCGAAAGGTCGACGATTATCCATTCGGTGGAGAGGCGGGCATGGTGATGTCGGTTCAGCCCATCGAGAAGGCGATTAAAAAACTGACCTCGGAGCGCGATTACGATGAGATCATTTTCACCACCCCCGATGCTCCTGTCTTCAATCAGCAACGCGCCAACCGACTCAGCAACCTCACCAATCTGATGATCCTGTGCGGCCATTATAAGGGTGTCGATCAGCGCGTACGCGATCACCTCATAACGATGGAACTTTCCATTGGCGACTACGTCCTTTCCGGTGGCGAGCTGGCAGCGGCGGTGATAACGGATAGTATTGTTCGGATCATACCGGGAGCCATTTCCGACGCTACCTCGGCATTGTCGGATTCCTTTCAGGACAAACTGCTCTCTCCCCCGGTTTATACACGTCCGGCCGACTATAAAGGATGGAAGGTACCAGAAATCCTTCTTTCAGGGCATGCAGCAAAAATTGAGGAGTGGAAACACGCACAGGCAGTCGAAAAAACCCAAAAACTGCGTCCCGACCTGCTTGGTAATGATTAGTGTCTGTCGCATATCTCACTGAAATCACAATATTTACAATGATCTGTCACCTCTGTCTGAACAAATGGCACCCCGGGATCATAGATCTCTGTAAGAATTTCCACAAGATATGCGTTAAATTCTTCCGCATAATCATTAAAGGATAGCAGAGGCTGCTTCTTACCTGATCCACCCATCAAAAACCGGGTCGAATAGTCCTCCCCGAACATTTTTCGCACCACATACAACCCCGGCTGCACCAGTTCATCAGGATGTTGATGCAGGTATAGCGAGGCATAGACAAAAGCCTGGAAAGCCTCCTTGTTTCTCTTTTTCTGCTCCCGGTCAAATAATGAAGCGATTGAGTCAAACTTCAGCTCTGAGCCTCCCGTTTTATAATCAATGATCCGGGTTATCTCCCCTACCGGCCGGTCCACCCTGTCGATCTTCCCCCCAACTCGCACGTTGAGCCTGCCATCCCGAGTTGCGATCCCCTGCTCCATGATATAATCCTCCTCCATACTCAGCAGTTCGAGGGGAGCAATCGCTGCATCGGTTTCAATGATCTTTAACAGGTACTTTTTCAGGATCGCCAGGATAACCAGGTTTCTGCCCTCGATGGTCCTTCTCTTTCCCGAACGGAAATACTCGCTCACAAACACCTCTTCCAGTTTCTTATCGAGCAGATCGCCCGAGCTGAGACCGAGCAGCTCTTCGCGGGTGATCTGCCGGCGGCTGGCCGACAGTTGCTCATAGAGCAGGTGGATCGTTTTATGGAGGATATTTCCGAATCCAATGGCGTCGAGCTCTTCGAGCAGCTCCTCCTGCTCCCGGATCTGCGCGATCTTCCTGAAATAAAATTTCAGGCTGCATTCGATATAGGTGTTCAGTGCCGAAGGGGAGAGGTACCGGTCATCTTCGGCACCGGCGATAAATCTGTTTAATTTTGCAAGGATCTCCGGTGTTTTCTCAATCCTGATGGCCTGTGTCTCCGACGCGCTTACCGGCATCACGGGCCTGATTACCTTCGCGTTGTAATCATATTGCATTTGGTACAGGTACCTGCTCATCTCACCCGATCTGACTCCTTCCGAAGCACTTTTAAACAACAGATCGACCTTGCCTGCCCGCTGGATGATCCGGTAGAAATAGTAGGCGTATATCGCATCCATATCCTCCCGCACCGGTAGTCCGTATGCATACCGCATGGAATATGGGATAAAGGTACTTCCGGAAGAGGATCTCGGCATCACATCCTCGTTGACCGACAACATGATTACATTCTCAAAATCGAGCAGCCGCGTCTCCAGGATCCCCATCACCTGCAGTCCTGCGAGCGGCTCCCCGGTAAATGGTATGCGCTGGTTCCACATGATCTTCCTGAACAGCCGCATGAAGGTCTCTGTTTCCAACTCCTGCCTCTCCGCAATGATTTGCGAGAGTTTGTTCAACCTCCCCTGAACCACCAGGATATACTCCTTTTCCAGTTCGCGGTACTGGTGACTCTCTTCATTCAGCAGTCTTCCGAGGATATGTCGCATGAGTTCATCCAGGTACCTGCAGAGCTGATCGACAGTTGTCACATCCCGAAACACCATGGATGCAAATCCGCCATTAAAAAACGAGGGTTCAACATAGACGCGGTTTTCGTAGATGATTCTCTCCGTAACTGCAGTGGGATCCTCATCGCTTATCAGTTTAAAATACTGGTGGTTCAACACCGAGAGCACATCCTTGTTATAGAATCTGAAAGTGCCTGATTTGCCGATCCGCTTGTTCCGGTAGAGTTTTAGGATCCCCTCCACAAAGCTAAACAGTGGTGTATTGCTGAACGGGTAGCCCATGGTGATATTCACCAGGTCGACCTGCTCCGGCAGTGACACGAGCACCGGCATCAGCAAATTCTCATCGCAGGCAATGATTGCTGTATCGTTGGCCTCTGTAATGGTACTTTTTCTTTCAGACAATAGCGTATGGATGGTTTTCGACTGCAGGATATCGGAGGGGAGGTCAAATATCCTGATCTCCCTGTCACTTTTTAAATTGTTGAAGATACCGAGATCGACCGGTGGAGGGAACTGAACGATGTTCTCCCGCAGGAACCGTCCCGCCTCCATTGAGGTGTCTGTGAGATATTCTTCATCGTAATCCCAGAAAAAGGAGGCGATGCCCCGCTTCTGAAGCTTGCCAAACAACATTTTCTCACTCTTGCTCAGCGCATTGAACCCAACAAAATAGTAATGGTTGTCGACCAGTCTGTCAGACATTGCGGCCATGTCAGCCTCGGCCACCGCCCGGTACATCATCCCTTCGTACCCCTCTCCCTTTTCAGCAAGTTGCTCCTTCAGTGCGTGATACAGTGCAGGCAGCAACTTCCATGTAGCAAGGAAAAGCTCCTTCTCCTTCGTTGCATCGCCCTGGTGAAAGCTCCTCCAGAATTTCCTGATAAACTCCACCTGCTCCTCTTCCAGTCCGCCAAACGCCTCATCGATCTCCTTCAGCTCCCTGAT
>CAYOVC010000020.1:0-16335 GCA_964407305.1 uncultured Bacteroidaceae bacterium
AAAGAATTATATATCAATGATAAAAAAGAGGGATATTCATATTATTATTACCAAACCGGTGAATTAAAAGAAATCGTCTATTATTCAGGAGGAGAAAAAGAGGGATATACAAAGGAGTTTAATAAAGATAGTACAGTGATAACCCTTAAACAGTACAAAGACAATTATCTGATCAGCAGGGAACGGATTAACAGGCGAGATGATGAGGGTTTAAAACAGGGTACCTACAAGACTTTTTATGAAGATGGATCCGTAAAAAGTGAGCAAAATTTTTTGAATGATGAACTTCATGGCTTCTTCAGGGAGTATGATAAAAATGGATTGTTGTTACAAACGCTGCGATATGAAAGAGGTGCTATTATAGAGGAGATTGATGAGGAGGCAAAAGAGATTATCGATTTTCGGCGAACTTTTGATGAAGACGGGAGGTTGGTTTTTTCTGGTGGATACCGTGAGAATGTGCCAATTGGTATTCATCGTTTCTTTGATACGACAGGGACTGTCGTTAATGCGCACATTTATAATGAAAGAGGGGATAAATTATCTGAAGGCGTAGTCGATGAACAGGGAAGAAGAAGAGGAGTATGGAAAGATTTTTATACTTCCGGGGAACTAAAGGCAGAAGGTAATTACCAGAACAACAGAAGAAGCGGTGGATGGACCTTTTATTTTAAAAATGGAAACATTGAACAAAAAGGAAGATTTATGAATGGAAGATTTGACGGAGAGTGGATCTGGTATTATGATACAGGAGAAACATGGAGGGAGGAAAACTACTTTAATGGCAATGAAGATGGTTACGCAGTTGAGTATGACAAAGAAGGAAATATCATTGCAGCCGGTAATTATATTAATGGAGAAAAGGATGGGGAGTGGATTCATGTTGTTGGTGATCATAAAGAGGTGGGTAGTTATATATCCGGGTTAAGGGAAGGAAAATGGATGTACTATTATAGTGATGGATCAAAGAAGTTTGAAGGTAATTACGTCAGGGGATTACCAGATGGCAAACAATATTATTTTTATAAAAACGGAAAAATTCAGGAAGAGCAGTTCTATCGTTCCGGTATTAGAGAAAAAATTTGGAGAAAATATGATGAATTGGGTAATGTTGAAATATCAATCGTTTACAGAAATAACAGGGAGGTAAGAATAGATGGGGTAAGAATAAATTTACCGGAAAGCGAAATAAAAATTATCAGTTAGATGGAAGAAAATGAAGGTTTTGATTTTAGGGAAGATTCTCTTAACAATATTGATAAGGAACTTGACAGACAATTAAGGCCGTTAGCATTTTCAGATTTTAGCGGTCAAAAAAAAATCACAGATAATTTAAAGGTGTTTGTCAGCGCTGCAGGGTTAAGGGGGGAAGCACTGGATCATGTATTGTTACATGGACCTCCGGGCCTTGGAAAAACAACACTTGCAAATATCATTGCAAATGAGCTGGGTGTAAGTATTAAAACAACATCAGGTCCGGTGCTTGATAAACCCGGAGATCTGGCTGGTTTGCTTACAGGCCTGGAAGAAGGAGATGTTCTTTTTATTGATGAAATTCACCGCCTGTCTCCCATCGTTGAAGAATACCTCTATTCAGCTATGGAGGACTATAAAATAGATATTATGATAGATAAGGGCCCTTCGGCCCGTTCGGTGCAAATTACACTCAATCCCTTTACATTAATTGGTGCAACAACGAGGTCCGGACTACTGACAAGTCCCCTGAGGGCCCGCTTTGGAATCACCTCCCTATTGGAATACTACGACAGTGACATTTTAACAGGTATCGTTAACAGATCTTCATCTATCTTGAAGGTTGAAATAGAAGAACAAGCCGCAAAAGAGATTGCTTCAAGAAGCAGGGGGACACCAAGAATTTCCAATGCTTTACTTCGAAGAATAAGGGATTTTGCGCAAGTGAAGGGCTCTGGTGTTATCGACCTGGATATAACAAAATACGGTCTTGAAGCGCTTAATATTGATAAGTCGGGACTTGACGAAATGGATAATAAAATATTACTCACGATTATTGATAAATTCAAAGGGGGTCCGGTCGGTATTACTACAATCGCAACTGCAGTTGGAGAAGAGGCAGGAACCATTGAAGAGGTATATGAGCCTTTTCTTATTAAGGAGGGCTATATAAAAAGAACGCCAAGAGGAAGGGAGGCTACAGAAATTGCTTATAAACACCTGGGCAAATATATAGGCGACCAAAATCTTTTGTTTTGATATTTTGTATTATATTTGACATAAAATAACACACTATAAAATGAAGGATCTTCTCAAAAACCTGGGGCTGATACTCATTCTTGCAGGCGTTGTAATTCTGAGTATTACAGTTTTTAAAGAGACACAGACAAATGCAAAATTGGCAGTGAGCCTGATGTTAGTTGTTGTTGGACTTTTGGGCCATATTATTATCAATAAATACATCGAATAATTACAATTTAAAATAGCTTTTTATTAAAAACATGGCTAAAAAATTCCCGGATATACCGGGTTTTTTTGTTTATGAACCCCCCTTTACAGCTTGATATTCCGGTGAAGTAAACAAAAGAACCGATATGAAAGTTGAACAAAAGTTGTTTTAAAACGATATAATATAAAGCAATGTAAAAGCGTAAATATATGAAACAAAATTTGGAGCTGGATTTTCTTGGAGGAATGGCTTTTGAAACAGAGCTAAACGGACATAAGTTATATATTGATGCAGATGAATCTGTAGGAGGCAAGGATAGCGGACCACGACCCAAACCATTAATGATGCTCGCTTTGGCCGGATGTACGGGGATGGATGTTGTTTCAATACTCCGAAAAATGAGGGTAGAATACGAGTCATTAAGTATTGGGATTGAGGCCGAAATGGATGACGAATATCCAAAACCCTACACCCACATGAAAGTAATTTACAAATTCACAGGAAAAGACCTGCCGACAGATAAAATAGAGAAGGCTGTTGACCTTTCCAGGGAGAGGTATTGCGGCGTGTCAGCAAATTTCAAAGACTCATTTCCTATTGACCACGAAATAAGAATAAACGACAAATAAACCTTTCCTGTCAATGCACGAAGCAGCAGCATTGAATGATCATTTCCCACAAGGATTTATCATCAAATTTATCCGTAAATTTTTTTTAAAATGCTGATGAAAACTGTTCTAAAAATCTGACATCGTTTTCAAAATAGAGCCGCAGGTCCTTCACTTCGTATTTTAACATGGTTATGCGCTCAATACCCATACCAAATGCAAAACCGGTGTATTTGCTGCTATCAATATTTGAAAAGTCCAGCACATTGGGATGAACCATACCACACCCCAGTATTTCCAGCCAGCCCGAATATTTACAAACATTACAGCCAATGCCACCACAAATCTTGCAACTGATATCCATCTCAGCTGAAGGCTCAGTGAACGGGAAAAAGGAGGGGCGAAACCTTGTTTTCGTTTCTCCACCAAACATTTCTCTTGCAAAATACATGAGTGTCTGTTTCAGGTCCGCAAACGAAACATTTTTATCGATATACAACCCTTCTACCTGGTGAAATATACAATGTGCCCTTGCAGAAATAGCTTCATTTCTAAAAACCCTTCCCGGAGAAATGGTCCTGATGGGTGGTTTGGAGTTTTCCATTACACGTACCTGTACCGAAGAGGTGTGTGTTCTGAGCAAGACATCAGGATCCTTTTCAATAAAGAATGTGTCCTGCATATCTCTGGCAGGATGTTCAGGCGGAAAATTAAGTGCTGAAAACACATGCCAGTCATCTTCTATTTCAGGACCCTCTGAAATGCGATAGCCCAGTCTGTTGAAAATCTCAATGATCTGATTTCTGACAATAGATACAGGATGACGAGAACCTTTAGAAAATGACTTGCCCGGTACCGTAAGATCTGGTATATCACCGGCTTCACTCCCCTGGTCAATGCTGTTTTTTAATAGCGCCACCTTTTCTGTCACATAGGTTTTCAAAGCATTGATCTGCAGACCTACTTCGCGTTTCAATTCTCCGGGAACAGATTTGAAATCCGAAAACAGGGCATTAAGGTGTCCCTTCTTACCAAGATAGGCGATTCTAAACTCTTCAACAGACTCCGGGGACGTCGCCTCAAATGCTTTCGCTTCTTCAAGTAGTTTTTCTATTTTTTCCAACATAACGTACCAAATATAAGTTGCAAAACTACATAAAATCTATGGTACAAACACAATTGGCTCCAAACACATTTTAACACGAAGAAGCGAATCTATTTTAATGAAATGGTGTATACTACATCTTCAACGGGCCTGTCATAATTATCGGTGGGAACCGACGCAATGGAATCAACGACTTCCAGTCCGTGAATTACTTCACCAAAAACAGTGTATGAACCATCCAGATGTGGCGTTCCTCCAATGGTGGTATACACCGCTACCTGTTCTGGTGTGAAAGGAGCATGCTTGCCGGAGGATTGCATCATCATGAGTTGTTCTTTATTAAAAATTTGTCCATGCACAATATAAAACTGTGAACCGGATGATTCTTTGGCCGGATTCACTGCATCACCCTGTCGGGCTGCAGCAATGGCACCTTTTTTATGATAATTATTTTCCCTGAATTCGGCAGGAATCCTGTAACCTGGTCCGCCGGTACCAAGACGTTGGCCCTTGGGTGCATCGGCCGAATAGGGATCTCCTCCCTGGATCATGAAATTTTTAATAACCCGGTGAAACAACTGGCCATCATAGAAATCTTCTTTAATTAGCTTTATCATGTTATCCCTGTGCAAAGGGGTATCGTCATAGAGCAGAAGCTCTATTTCACCAAGTGAAGTTTCCATGATTATTGTTGTTCCACTTTCTTGCGACCAGGTACCAAGCACCAACAGATGAATGAAAATTAAAATGAGAAGACGTTTCATATTTATGTAATTTTGTATAAGGTTTCAAATTAACAATCAGAATCCGCTTTAAGTTGCATCGCTAATTTAATAAATTATGATCATAGCATTATCAGGTTATAAAGGATTTATTGGATCACATATCATGAAGGCCTTTGAAGCCGACGATTTTATTCTTCTTAAACGGGAAGATCTGTATGGTGAACCAGGTAGACTTGCGGAGAAAATTAAAGAGGCAGATATTGTGATGAACTTTGCAGGATATCCAGTTTCGCAGCGCTGGACAAAGAAAAACAGGGAAAAAATTGAGCGCAGCCGCATAGAGGTTACGAGCAACCTTGCCCGGGCCATTAATATTCTTAAGGATCCTCCTGAATATTTTGTTTGCTCGTCGGCAATAGGGATTTATCGACAAAACGAAACACATACTGAAACAAAAAACCGCTACAATGATGATTTTTTGGCTGATGTGGTAAAAAAATGGGAAGCGAGCGCAGATAAAACCAATGAAGATGTAAAAGTAATAAAAGTTCGTCTGGGATTGGTCCTTGGAAATGACGGGGGAGCGATGCCGCGCTTATTCAGAATGTTCAGGTTTGGATTGGGAGGAGTGATTGGTTCCGGAAAGCAGGTTTACTCTTTTATTCATATTGATGATGTAATCGGGGCCATTCGGTTTATACTGATGAATAAAAAAAGCGGAATATATAATTTTACAGCACCCGGTCCGGTAACAAACAAAAAGTTCACAAAGACAATTGCATCAAAAATGAAACGACCGGCAATATTTTGGATACCACAAAGGGTACTTGGGTTAGTAATGGGAAAGGCCTCAATGATTGTTACAGGCGGTCAAACTGTTTATCCGGAACGACTGCTTGATGAAGGATATAGTTTTAATTTTGCTACTATTGATGAAGCGATCGGGAACCTGGTAGAATAACAGTGAATCCAATTAAGCAACTCTTTGGTCAGACTGCAGTTTACGGGATGGGTATCGTACTCCCCCGCTTGCTGAATTACCTGTTATTAACACCATTTTATACACGGATTTTTGCAACAGGAGAATATGGTATTATTACAGAGCTTTATGCGTATGTGGTTTTTCTGCTGGTTGTACTTACTTATGGAATGGAAACAGGCTTTTTCAGGTATGCTGGTAAAAACTCCGGGCGACAACTTTCCGTCTATACCAGCATTTTGGTTTCGGTTTTTACCACCTCTTTGTGCTTCTTATTACTTGTCTTTGCTTTTGCTCAACCCCTCTCCTCTACCTTAGGATACTCCTCGAAACCTGAATATATACGGTGGTTGGCGTTGATTGTTTCGCTGGATGCTTTTACAGCCATTCCATTCGCCAGAATTCGCCTTTTAAATAAACCGTTAAAATACGGATTGATAAGAATTGCAGAGGTAATCGTAAATATCGGGCTAAACTGGTTTTTTCTGTTTTATTGTGCAAGAAATCAGGAAACAGACTGGGTGATGAATATATATAACCCAAACATTGGTGTAGGATATGTTCTGATATCAAACCTAACCGCCTCATTGATTAAACTGCTCTTACTCTCCTCTGAAATCGCCGCAGCATTGCGGGGTTATTTTAATTGGAATTTGCTCAGGGAAATCCTTCGGTATTCTTATCCGCTGCTTATTGCCGGACTAGCCGGTACGATTAATGAAGCGCTGGACCGGGTTTTGCTGAAACATTTGATTGACGATGCACAGGGACCAATGACCCAGCTCGGTATCTATGGGGCCAATTATAAGATTGCTGTACTGATGACGCTTTATGTACAAATGTTTAAATACGCAGCTGAACCATTCTTCTTCAGTAAAGCAAATCAAAATGATGCCAGGGAACTGTATGCAGATGTGTTAATGTTTTTTATGATTCCCGGGTTGCTCGTTTTTTTAGTAGTCATGTTATATCTCGATTACTTCAAATTGTTTATAGGTGCCGATTTTAGGGAGGGGGTCGGCATTGTCCCGGTTATCCTGATGGCCAACCTGGTGATGGGGGTGTTTTTTAATTTATCAATCTGGTATAAACTTACGAATAAAACCATGGTGGGAGCAATACTTGTAACCACCGGAGCCGTTATTACAATTGTTATCAATTTGCTTTTTATTCCAAAATATGGCTATTATGCCTCAGCATGGGGACACCTGATTTGCTATACAGTGATGGTTATTCTATCTTTTCTTTTGTCGCGCAAACATTATAAAATTCCTTATGATTTTAAACGAATTATATTTTATATTGCTATCATTGTTGGCCTCTATTTTACAGATCAAATACTGACAAGAAACGGTTTTGCTTACAGCAATGTTGTTAAGCCCTTTTTCATAGTCCTTTCATTGGTCATGTTCTATATTGGAGAACGATCCAGAATATTGAAATACAGAAATACTCAAATTGAATAAAATATGGAAGTAAAAATAGTTAACAGGTCTGGAAATCCGCTACCTGCATATTCTACGGAATATTCTGCAGGAATGGATCTCAGGGCAGCGATTGAACAAAGTATTGTTCTTAAACCACTTGACAGGAAGCTTGTGCCGACAGGGTTATTTATTGAATTACCAGAGGGCTATGAGGCACAGATCAGACCCAGAAGTGGACTGGCAATGAAGCATGGGATTACCGTTTTAAATACTCCCGGAACAATTGATGCTGATTACAGGGGAGAAATTGGTGTAATTCTTGTTAATTTATCATCGGAGGATTATAAAATTGATCCCGGGGAGAGGATATGTCAGATGGTTATTAATAATTATGAGAAGATTCGATGGAAGGAAGCAGATCGTTTACCGGAGTCTGATCGTGGTGTTGGGGGTTTTGGTCATACAGGAACGAAATAGAGGAGTAAATATGCATCAGGAAACTATAAGGCGGCATACAGCAAAACAGTATTGGCAGATGGAGGATTTAATATGATTGAAAGAGTTGGATATAGTGTAATTATATACATGCTTTTAAGTGTGAATCTTTTTGCACAGCAGGGAAATACAGATTATCAGTATGCCTTAATAGAGGCTGTGAAACAGAAGAATCTTGGAAATCTGCCGGGTGCCGTCGAGCTCTATAAAATGGTTTTGGAAGAGAACGATTCTGTTGCAGTGGCACATTATGAGCTGGGCACACTGTATGCTGTTACCGGTAGTTTTAACCTGGCATTAAAACACCTTAAAAAAGCCCATGAACTTGATCCGGAAACACATTGGTATTTTCAAAATTATATCGATGTTTTATTGATTCAAAATGAATACGCACAGGCAAAGAAATTATTAAAGAGAAAAATAAAGGAAAATCCCGGAGAAATTGAAGTTCATTTCAGGTTGGCCAATACTGAATTTCTTTCAGGTAAGACGCGAAAAGCGATAAGAATTCTAAATAAAATTGAGAAAATGTGGGGCTTTTCTGACAAGGTTACACTATTAAAGGCTAACATATATGAGGAAAAGGGCAGTTATAGGAAAGCTATGTTGGAAATTGAGCGTATACTGGAAATATTTCCAGAGTCTGTTCAATTGAGGGTGGTAGCCGCTGAAATGGCAATGAAAAGCAGTGATAATGATCTGGCCGCAGAATATTATAAAAGTGTATACGACCTGGATAGTACGAATGTGTATGCATTAACGAATCTGACCGATTATTACAGGGAACAGGAAAATATTCCGGGAAGTTTTTTTTATCTGAATAAGTCATTTGAAAGTGATGAGATAGATTTTCAGAAAAAGATGGCCATACTCGGAGTTTATTTATCAGATGACGAATTAATTGTTGAGCAGCAGGATCACCTCAGGAAATTGGTAGAAACCATGCTTCGAAAATATAGAGGCAAGCAAGAGATTCATCTGCTTGCCTCCGATTTTTTTATCCGCGCAGGTGATTATGAAAAGGCATTGAATGCATTGATGCCACTATTGGATAAAGGGGAAAAGCGATACGGATTGTGGAGACAGGGGATTTTACTGGCCAATGCAACAGGAAGGAATCAAGCGATGTTGGAGATTACTCAAAGCGCACACGATATTTTTACTGATAGCGTAGAAATTATCTATTTTAAAGGGATTGCGCTATACGAGCTGAAAAAGTTTCCGCAAGTAATAACAACGTTTACCAGGGAGGTAATAGAAGCGGCCGATCATTCTGAGATGACTTCACAAATGAATATGCTTGTTGCGGAGAGTTTTTATCAACTGGAAGAGTATGATCAGTCAGATAGTTTGTTCAGGTCAATAATAAATAGTGATCTTGATAATTACATTGTAATGAATAATTTTAGTTATTATCTCTCTTTGCGGGGAGAATTTCTGGAAGAGGCAAAATCATTAAGCAGGAGGACTATTGAGAATAATCCGGAAAATGAAACTTTTCTTGATACATATGCCTGGATACTTTACCAGTTAGAAGAATACGAGGAGGCTGAAAAGTATATTTTGTTGGCATTAAAATTTGGAGGAAAGGATAATCCGGTGATCAACGAACATGCGGGTGATATTTTGCTGAAAAATGGAAGCATAGATCTCGCACGAACCTATTATCAGCAAGCAATGGTTCTTGGGGGAGATAAGGCAATACTACTCGAAAAGATCAAAGGGATATATGAAAATGAGTAAGATCCTGCTCATATTTGCATATGTAATAATGTTGATGTCCTGTTCGCCACAACGGAAACTGCGTGGAACAGAGACCATCGACATAGAAAAGCCAGGAAATTGGAGAGTGTATTGTGACAGTTTGCAAGCATTTGAATCATTGTATATTAACAGGGTAAACGCCGATATTTATATTGGTCAGGAAACCTATCATACCAGGATAACTTTGTATTACCTTCCAGATTCCCTTTTTCTGGTGAGCGCCGTTCATGCAGGATTCGAAATGGTTCGTATAGGGATTACGAAGGATAGTACGGTTTATATAAACAGGATCGACAAGGTAGCCTATATATACAAGATCGATCCCCGGGGAAATCCCCCCCCAATGGAGTTTAAGGATTTGGAATACCTCGTGAATAAACATAAGATTTGCGGTGAATCCGGACCAATAATGGCTGAAGACAATACCGTTATAGTCGACCGGTCCTTAAAGGATGTTGCAAAAGTGATCACTTTTTCAGATAGGTTTTTGAGTATAAGTAGTTTTGAGTTTTTTCATAAGAGGACAGGTGAATATATTGTTGGAGAACAGAGTAACGGAAAAAAGCTTACACTTTATTCTAATTATATTGTTCGGGATTTGAAAATTGAAGCATACGGAGGTCAGGTCGAATTTAACAGGAAGATGAATGTAGATCTGACAATTAACAGAAATAAATACAATATTATCTATTTATAATGGATCGGGGTTGTCTTTCGTACAACTTTGGTAGGGTCCGATTAATAAAAGTAACGTATAAATATGAAATTAAGGTTGGTCATATCTCTATTAATTTTTGCCTCAATAAGCGTTTGGTGCCAGGACCGGACTGAACTTGAGAAGAAAAAACAGGAGGCTGTTAAGGAACTTGAAATGGCAAAAGAGTTGTTGGAAAAAACAAGGACGCAAAAAACGAGTACAATTAAACATGTCTCCTTGCTTAATAAGGGTATCGAGGCACGGGAGGGCCTCATATACTCGGTGACGCGGGAGATTGAATTGATTGATGAAGAGATCAGTGAGCTGGAAAAGGAGATTGAAAACATGGAGAGGGATATCAAAAGGGGTCGCGAAGAGTATTCCAGGATCATTTATAACATCTATAAAAATCATACTGAAGAAGAAAAATTAATGTACTTGCTGGCAAGTGAAAACATTAACCAGTTTTACCAACGTGTGAAATACATGAAATACCTGAAGGAGTACCGGGAAATGAAGGTGATGGAACTTGAAGGTTTAACGGCGAGACTGGAACAGAGAAGGCGTGATATGGTGCTTGCCAGGGATGAAAAATCACAATTGCTCAAAGAAAAGGAGTCGGAAAATCGAACATTGATTAGTGAAAGAAATGCCCGGAACGGTATGATTAGAAAATTGGCGCAGGATGAACAGAGGATCAGGCGACAGATACAGGAAAAGGAGAGAATAAGAAAGGAGCTGGAGGACCAGATTAAACGAATGATTGAAGAGGAGGCCAAAAAGAGATCAGCAAATTCGCTGCTTTCTTCTCTGACTCCCGAACAGAAACTATTGGGAAATAGCTTTTTATCTAATAGGGGGAGGCTACCATGGCCCGTTGAAAGGGGTGTTATTACCTCTAAATTTGGCATTGTTGATCATCCCGTTCTATCCGGGGTAAAAATATCAAATAATGGAATCGATATCAGCGCAATAAGCGGCACAAAAGCACGTGCTGTATATGATGGTGAAGTAACCAGTATTTTTGCCATATTAGGTGCAAATTATGCTGTAATTGTTATGCATGGTGAATACCTGACAGTTTATCAAAATCTTATTGATTTAAAAGTCAAGGTCGGGGATAAGGTCAAGGCGAAACAAGAGTTGGGTATGATTCATGCTGACAAAGATGAGAATATGGCGGTTTTACATCTGCAAATTTGGAAGTCAAAAGAAATTTTAAATCCTGATGATTGGTTAAGTAAATAGACTGTAACTTTTTTTGGTTTACTACGTAAAAAAGAAACATCAGTTTTTTACCCATGAAAAAAGACATTGAAATATCCTCTACCAGAGAGAACCTTAGAATTGTTGAGAAGGTGATTGACGACATGTCATTGGAGCTTAATCTGAGCGATGAAGTATATGGAAATGTGTTGGTAGCAACAATGGAAGCCACCAATAATGCGATTATACATGGAAATCGTGGGAATCCCGATAAACAGGTAAAGGTATTTATTGAAAAAATCGATGGAGAACTACTCATACGGATTATCGATCAGGGCAATGGATTCGATTATGCCTCTGTACCGGATCCTACCGCTCCCGATAATATTGAAAAGATCAGTGGACGAGGGATATTTTTGATGAAAAGACTTTCAGACGAAATCTCTTTTGCCGAGCAGGGACGGGTTGTGGAATTAAAATTTCAGGTATAGTGCCTGTCCTTTTTCATTCTGAAGATACAGACTTTAGCCTTCCTAAAAAGCGCTTGTATACATCCTGGATCGGGAACATTATAAAACAGCATGCAAAAAGTGCTGGTAATCTGAATATTATTTTCTGCTCAAACCACGTTCTCCTTGAAATTAACAGAAAATATTTAAACCACAACTACTTTACTGATGTTGTTACCTTTGAATACGATGTTACAGAGGGGATAGATGGCGATATCTTTGTCAGTGTAGACCAGGTTAAATTAAACGCTGATGAATTAAAAGTTGATTTTATTGATGAACTTTGCAGGGTTATTATTCATGGGGTACTTCATTTGTTAGGCTACAAAGATGATACGGAGGAGAAAGTGCAGAATATGAGAGTGTTGGAGGATTCTGCTTTAAATTTTTTGAAGAGACTGGAGAATGGAAAAAAGGTATGATGTTATCGTTGTAGGAGGGGGTCATGCAGGTTGTGAAGCAGCCGCTGCTGCTGCCAACCTTGGCAGTAAGACATTGCTGATCACGATGGATATGACAAAATTTGCGCAAATGTCATGTAATCCCGCAATGGGAGGAATTGCTAAAGGTCAGATAATCAGAGAAATAGATGCATTAGGGGGATATTCTGGAATTGTAACGGATCGATCGATGATCCAATTTAGAATGCTGAACAGATCGAAAGGTCCAGCCATGTGGAGCCCTCGGGCGCAATGTGATCGAACCCAGTTTACTATTGCCTGGAGAAAGATACTGGAAAGTATTCATACCCTGGATTTTTGGCAGGATAAAGTAGTTAAGCTGATCTTAAACAGGGAGGTTATTGAAGGGGTTGAGACTTCTATGGGAATTAAATTTTTTGCTAAATCTGTAATCCTTACAACAGGAACTTTTATGGGTGGCCTGATGCATATTGGAGATGTAAAATTAAAAGGAGGTAGAATCGGGGAGCCCCCATCGTACGGTATAAGTGAACAATTAAAGGAATATGGTTTTAGTGTTGGCAGGATGAAGACCGGTACCCCAGCCCGGGTCGATGGAAGAAGTATTGATTTTTCCCTGATGGAGGAACAACATGGAGATTCTGAAGGAAGAAAATTCAGTTTTCTAAATTACCCTGTTGATTATAGTCAGCATAAAAGTTGTTTTATTACATATACCAATAAAGATGTTCATGAAGAACTGGAAAAAGGTTTTAAATCAAGTCCACTGTTTAATGGATCAATTCATGGAATTGGACCAAGGTACTGTCCGAGTATTGAGGATAAAATTGTAACTTTTTCTGAGAAGGAGAGACACCAACTGTTTCTTGAACCTGAAGGCATTTCTACTGTTGAATATTATATCAACGGGTTTTCCTCCTCCTTACCCTGGGAAGTACAGTACCAATCACTGAAAAAAGTGACAGGCTTAGAACATGTAAAAATATTCAGACCCGGTTACGCAATCGAATATGATTATTATCCCCCCACACAACTAAAACACACACTGGAAACAAGAACAATTGAAAATTTATATTTTGCCGGACAAATTAATGGAACAACGGGCTATGAGGAGGCCGGTGCGCAGGGTATGATCGCCGGCATCAATGCACATCTTAAAACTTCAAAAGGCGACCAGTTTATCCTGGGGCGGGACCAGGCCTATATAGGAGTTCTTATTGATGATCTGATCAATAAGGGTGTAGATGAACCTTACAGAATGTTTACCTCCAGGGCTGAATACAGGATTCTTTTACGACAGGATAATGCAGACGAGCGACTAACACCCCTGAGTAATCAGATTGGATTGGCCTCGGATGAAAGGATGAAACTACTGGAAAGTAAAATGAAAGGAATTGATCTATTGGAAAAAATGCTAAAGAGCACAAGCGTTAACCCGGTTGAAATAAACGGGTTTCTGGAAATGTCGGGAACCACACCATTGAAACAGAAGCTAAAATTGATAAATATTGCCAAACGACCACAAATAAAACTTAAGGAACTGGCGGAATTTTGTGGAATAAATAATGCAACCGGGGAAACGAAAAGCACGCAGAACGATGAGATTATTGAGTCTGTCGAGATAGGGATTAAGTATGAAGGATATATTTCACGCGAGAAAAATATGGCAGAGAAAATTGGACGATTGGAGAAAATTAAAATCCCTGCCAATATCCAATATAACCGGTTTAAAAGTATTTCAACCGAAGCCCGGCAAAAGCTTGTAAAACACCAACCGGAAACAATTGGTCAGGCATCAAGAATTTCCGGAGTATCACCAAGTGATATTAGCGTGTTATTGATTTATATGGGTCGATAATGTTCCACGTGGAACATTCCGTGAGTTGTTCCACGTGGAACATTTTTTTGATGGCATGTTTGGTGTACTTCATTTATGGCAGACAGGAAACAGATATTTTTTAGCTTCCTTGTAAGCAATAAGTTTAAAGAATGGTGGATATACTGACAATTGCATTATTGAATATTTTTAGAATTTATACGGATGATTTTACGTTCAAACCTTATTGATATTTATAAAAACAGGATTTATCCTGCTGAAATCACTTTACATCATGGTAAAATTGGTTCTATCAGACCTATTGATGCGAGAGTGGACCAATATATTTTGACGGGTTTCATAGATGCGCATGTTCATATTGAAAGTTCTATGGTTACTCCGGTAGCTTTTTCTGAAGCAGCTGTTCGGCATGGTACAGTCGGGGTGGTGTCTGATCCGCACGAAATTGCAAATGTACTCGGAAAAGAGGGTGTCAATTTCATGGTTAGAAATGCCGGGTATTCTCCTTTGAAAATTCTTTTTGGAGCTCCCAGTTGTGTGCCAGCAACTCCATTCGAATCTTCCGGGGCTGTTATAGATGAAAAAGATATTGATGATTTGCTTCAAACTGGAAAAACCGGTTTTTTATCGGAAGTAATGAATTATCCAGGTGTGTTGCATGGTGATCCGGAAGTAATGAATAAAATTGAGGTTGCATTAAAGCATGGTGTTCCAATCGATGGCCATGCACCTGGATTAAAAGGAGAAGAGCTTAAAAAATATATCGGTGCGGGTATTTTAACAGATCATGAATGTTTGGATTATAATGAGGCCGAGGAGAAACTTTCCAGTGGAATGCGGGTGTTAATCAGGGAGGGAAGTGGAGCAAGGAATTTCGAAACACTTATACCATTGTTAAAAAAGTTTCCGGAAAGAATTATGTTCTGTACCGATGATCTGCATCCAGACGATCTGTTGAAAGGACACATCAATTTATTGGTAAAAAGAGCAGTAAAATTGGGATATGATATTTTCGATGTGATCCGGGCTGCGGGATTAAATGCTGCAAAGCATTACGGTCTCAATGTCGGAATGTTAAAAGAGGGAGATCATGCAGATTTCATAGTAATTGACTCGCTCAATGATTGGAATGTGACAAGGACCTACATAAATGGAGAACCTGTTTATAAAAACGGAAAGGTAAATTTTAAGTCCAATCACAAGGAAGCTCCCAATAAGTTTAATATCGATAGAATAGATGCAAATGAACTTTTGGTGAAAGCCGAGGGAAACAATCTGAGGGTAATGAAGGCTACTGATGGAGACCTGGTAACAGAAGAGATCAGGACGGCTGCAAATATAAAAGATGGAAATGTTGTTGCTGATTTGAAAAATGACATACTAAAGATCGTGGTGGTAAACCGCTATATCCAAAGCAAACCAGCTACCGGCTTTATCAACGGATTTAAATTAAAAAGGGGGGCTATTGCATCCAGTATCGGTCACGACTGTCATAACATTATATGTGTTGGAACGTCTGATGAAAGTATGGCTGATGCAATTAATTGGTTGGTGAAAAACAAGGGGGGTATTGTTGTAAATAATGGAAACGAACTGTTTGGTCTACCCCTGGAAATCGCGGGCCTAATGACAAACGGTAACGTTAAATATGCTGCTGGAAAATACAAGGAATTAACCGCTATTGTCAGGAAGATGGGTTCGGAAATGAAGGCCCCCTTTATAACCCTCTCTTTTATGGCACTTTTGGTTATTCCCGAATTGAAGATGAGCAACCGGGGACTGTTTAGCGGAAAAAGTTTTTCTTTTGTCTCACAATTTTTTGATCAGGATGAATCATGAAAACCCTCATACTATTTTAGAGGAAATAAAAGCACTTCCTGAGGTTCCTGGTGTTTATCAATTCTATGATGCGTCAGGTACAATTCTATATGTTGGCAAGGCAAAAAATTTAAAAAAAAGGGTCTCATCCTATTTTCAAAAAAAGAGACATGATAATTTTAAGAATAAAATATTGGTTGAGAAGATTGCCGATATCAGGCACATTGTCGTAGAAACTGAGTCTGATGCACTTTTACTTGAAAACAACCTGATAAAAAAACACCAGCCCAGATATAATATTTTACTGAAAGACGACAAGAC
>CAYOVC010000021.1:0-16181 GCA_964407305.1 uncultured Bacteroidaceae bacterium
TCGGCGGCATTGACCACGCCGGTGTGCGATGGCTCGATCTTGTCGAGCAGCTTTATGGCCGCGAGGAGCCGTTGCAGTCCCTTTTCCGAGGCAGCAATGGCATCACTGGAAAAATCGAGCGTGCTGCGGTAGTGTGCCTGCAGGATAAAGAACCTGATGGTCATCGGATCAAAGGCCTGTTTCAGCAACGGATGGTCGCCGGTGAAGATCTGATCGAGCGTAATAAAATTACCGAGGGAGCGCCCCATTTTCTGTCCGTTGATGGTGATCATGTTGTTGTGCATCCAGTAGCGCACCTTTTCATTGCCATACCCGGCAACATTCTGGGCGATCTCGCATTCATGGTGCGGGAAGAGGAGGTCCATGCCCCCGCCATGGATGTCGATCGTCTCACCCAGGTATTTTGCGCTCATGGCGGAGCACTCGAGGTGCCAGCCGGGGTATCCGTTGCCCCATTCAGACGGCCACTGCATGATGTGTTCCGGTCCGGCCTTCTTCCAGAGGGCGAAATCGAGCGGACCCTTTTTCTCGGAGTGAGAGTCGAGGTTCCTGGTATTTTCGAGCAGGTCCTCCGTTTTTCTGCCCGACAGTTTCCCGTAGGGATGGTCGCGCGCGTATTTTTTAACATCGAAGTAGACGGATCCGTTGGCAACATAACCATAACCGGCTTCAATAATTTTTGTAACCAGTTCCTGCTGCTCGATGATATGACCGCTGGCACGGGGCTCAATGCCCGGGGGCAACACGCCGAGCTCCTTCATGTTCTGATGGTAGGCATTCATATAGCGCTGCACCACCTCCATCGGCTCCAGCTTTTCGATCCGAGCCTTTTTTCCTATTTTATCCTCACCCTCATCGGCATCATTTTCGAGGTGACCCACATCGGTGATATTTCTTACGTACCTGACCTTGTAGTCCAGGTGCATGAGGACCCTGTAAAGGGTATCAAAGGTGATGGCCTGTCGCGCATGTCCCAGGTGGGCATCGCCATAGACTGTTGGTCCGCATGCGTACAGTCCGACAAAAGGCGGCGCTGCGGGTTCGAAGAGCTCCTTCTTTCGGGTGAGTGTGTTGTATATTTGCAGTTGATTCATCATAAGTTATCGGTCATTTTGGCATTGGATCGCATAAAATTAGTAATTTTAAAGCTAATCAATTGCCTTCAGCAAGGATACAGTTAAACTTGTGGAAAGATGCAGTTAAAAAAGAGATATTGAAAACATCAATTTTTAAGCTTTGCTTGTCGGGAAAACCTTTGCCGGCAGGCATTAAATATAGAAATAATGGGAAGAAGAACATCGAATAAAAGAAGGGGCAAGTTCACGATAGACAAAGCAATGACGCAGACCATGGGGATTTTTACCAGGAATCCCAAAAAGCTTTTTAATTACAAGCAAATCTCGAAACAGTTACTGATCTCGGATCAGGGTGACCGCGATATGGTGAGCAATGCGCTGTACAACCTTATGGAGCAGGGATTGCTCGAGCAGCCGGAAAAGGGAAAGTTTCGACTGAAGGAGCGGAGGGGATATGTAAATGGAACGATCGACATGACCCAGCATGGTTATGCGTTTCTTGTTTCGGATGATATTGATAAAGATGTTTTTATTTCACGTTCGAATATGGGACGAGCGCTCGACGGCGACCTGGTGAAGGTGCATATTTATCCGAAAAAGAAGAATGACGACAGGCTTTCGGGTGAGGTCATTGAGGTCATAGAGCGGGCCAGGGAAACCTTTGTCGGCATTGTTGAGGTGTCTAAAAACTACGCCTTTTTACTGCCCGACAGCAATAAAATGCCATTCGATATTTTTATTGCGCATGACAAACTCGGGGGTGCGGAGCATGGGCAGAAAGCCATTGCCAGGATCACAGACTGGCCGGAGAAGGTAAAAAATCCTTTCGGAGAGATCGTTGAGGTGCTTGGGTTCCCGGGGGAGAACGATACGGAGATGCACTCAATCCTTGCAGAGTTTGAGCTTCCCAATAAATTTTTACCGGAGGTTGAGGCTGCAGCGGAGAAGATACCTGACAAGATCACCGATGCGGAGATAAAGCGCCGCAGGGATATGCGGGGAGTTCCGACCTTTACGATCGATCCGGCAGATGCAAAGGATTTTGACGATGCCCTTTCGATCAGTAAAATGAAAAGTGGAAATTATGAAGTGGGGATCCATATTGCAGACGTTTCGTTTTATGTGGAAAAGGGATCGATGATCGATGAGGAGGGTTTCGACAGGGCCACATCGGTCTACCTGGTAGACAGGGTGGTGCCCATGTTGCCGGAAAAGCTTTCGAACAACGTCTGCTCGTTAAGACCCAACGAGGACAAGCTCTGTTATTCGGTGATCGTGGAGATGACCCCTGAAGCAACGGTTGTGAACGAGTGGTTTGGAAGAACGGTGATTAATTCCGATAAACGGTTTGATTATGATGAGGCGCAGCAGATCATTGAGACCGGTGAGGGAGAGATGAAGGAGGAGGTACTGTTGTTTCATGATCTGGCGACAAAGCTGAGGACGCGGAGGTACAAGGAGGGATCGATCAATTTTGAGCGCGACGAGGTGAAGTTTAATCTGGATGAGGACGGCAAGCCGCTGGGTGTCTATTTCAAGGTACAGAAAGAGGCCAACCACCTGGTAGAGGAATTTATGCTGCTGGCCAACCGCCGTGTGGCCGGGTATGCAAGCAGGGGAGGAAAATATGAAAAGGATCTCTCGCCCGAAGAGGCAAAAGCTGCGAAGAAGAAGGGCAAAACATTTGTCTACAGGATACATGATCTTCCGGATTCAGAGAAGCTGGAGTCGTTCACATCATTCATCAGGAAGTTCGGGTATGAGTTGCAGATGGGAGATAACCAGCGGGTGGCGAAATCGATGAACCGGCTGCTGGATGGGATCAAGGGAAAAAAGGAGCAGCATGTAATCGAGAACATGGCTTTACGGGCGATGGCAAAGGCACGGTACTCCACCAATAATATCGGGCATTACGGACTGGCGTTCAGGCACTACTCGCATTTTACCTCACCGATCAGGCGGTATCCCGACCTGATGGTTCACCGGTTGCTGGAGCACTACCTGGCAGGGGGGGATTCGAAGAATGCGGCGAAATATGAGAGCCGCTGCGAACATGCCTCCGAGATGGAGCGCAGGGCGGTTGAGGCAGAGCGGGCGTCGATTAAATATAAGCAGGTGGAGTTTATGCAGGATAAGGTGGGACAGGCGTTTGATGGGGTGATCTCAGGGCTGACAGACTGGGGAATCTATGTGGAGATCATTGAGAACAAGTGTGAGGGGATGGTTTCGTTGCAGGGACTGGTGGATGATTTTTACGAATTCGACCAGGATGAGTATAAAATTATAGGCAGGCATTCGGGCAAAGAGTTTCAGATCGGCGATGAGGTAAGGATCGAAGTTACCAATGCCAACTTATCGCGCCGTCAGCTCGACTTCAAGTTGGTGGAGGAGGAGTTGCAGTGAGCTGACAGCGAGATCTTTTTGGTGAGTAATAAGTATTAATTCACATATGGTCGTAGTAAAATCAAAGGTGAGGGCCGAAATTGTTCAGGTTGCACGTAAAGTGTTTACCAGGAACGGATACAGGGGAACCACCATGGATGAGATTGCCCGTTGCGCAAAGATGGGAAAGAGCTCGGTTTACTACTATTACAAGAGCAAGGAGGAGATTTTCGAGGCGGTGGTTGTGCGGGAGGCGCAGGAGTTGAAAAAGCAGTTGAACAGGGTGATTAGTTCTGGCAAGTCGCCGGTTGACAGGCTGAAGGATTATTTCATGTTCAGGTTGTACCATGTGAAGACCGTAACCAATTTCTATGCGGTGTTAAAGGAAGATTACCTGGAGCAGATGCAGTTTGTGAACCGGGTACGGAAAAAGTTTGAAGAGGAGGAGTATAAGATGGTGTATGAGATCCTCGACAGGGGCATCAAGGAGGGAGCCTTTGTGATCAACAGTCCGGATATAGGCGCCATCGCCTTCACCACCATGCTAAAGGGTTTGGAACTACCACTGTTCCTGAATGAATATTCCCGTGCCGAAAAGGAGATGCTGCTGGATGAACTGATCCAGGTAATATTTTACGGCATTGTAAAAAGGGGGAAATGAAAATGAAGGTCAGCCCAATCTGATACCGCAGGTCATTTTTACGGTTAGGCTACTTCCACAGCAAGTATGGGAGGATCGTCGTTGTTATTAAATGTAATCAATTATAAAAAAAAGCCCTGGCCACTGGCCAGGGCTTCTAATATTTCAATCACAGTTAATTTTTTCGAATCTTTCTAAATAGCACTGTGTTTGAATTTCTTAATCGTAAAAAATATAAACCCGAGGGTTGATTACTTAAATCAATAATTTCAATCTCTCCATGCTTTTCTTTAATAATCAAAACCTTTCCCGTCATATCAATAACCTCAATGATGAATGAGTCACTAGATGATAAAGAAATAAATCCATTTGTTGGATTAGGATAAATGGAAATGCCCTTTTCACTAAAAACTTTAAATCCTACTTTTAGTGTCATTGTAACATTCTCTGTTTTATTAGAATCAACTGTAACATTACCGGCAGCATCATTGTATTGATCATGAGTAATGGTATATGCATAGGGCGTAGCTGAAGGAATCACATCTTCAAAAACAACTTCACCTGAAGACGTTGTAACTTTTTCTTCACCGTTGAAGTTCACTGTAGCATCAATTAAAAGAGCGTCTCCGTCGCCACGTATTACAAAAGTTACATCGTACGTAGTTAAGGTAAGTGTTACTTGTTCTGTTTCATCAGAATCAACTGTAACAGTACCCGAAGCATCCTCATAGTCATTATGAGTAATTGTATATGCATAAGGTGTTTCAGATGGAAGAACATTTTCAAAAACAGCTAATCCTGAATTGTCTGTAACTAATTGTTCATCATTGAATTCAACAGCAGCACCACTTAACGGAGCATTTCCATTACCGAGTATTTCAAAAGTAACATCATACTTATCAACTTCGTTTACTTCTATTTCAAATATGGAATACCCCCATTCGGTGTTTACTCTTTCTATGCCCTGGAAGCCAATATATCTGGCTGTGAATACATCATCACCTGAGAACAATATTTCATCCCATGCCCCATCACTATTTTCTATTGTTGAAGCAACATGCCACAATGTTAAACTGAATGTAGCAAGATCTCCATCTATTAGAATGTTCCATGTAGTTGCAGATTCACTATTTGAGGCATAAACAATATTGTAATTTTTTCCGTAGGCATTTTCCCATAGAATAGCCATTCTTCCAATATCGTAATCCGCACCAAGATCGATAATAAGCCACTCATCATCCTGAGCATTACCATTTGTACCTCCTAGATCAGAGGCCCATCTGGTTATTGGATTTCCATCAACTGCATTACTTGCAGCTTTATCATCACTTTCTTTTGTGGAAGACTTGACACTTTTTCCTAAAGACAAATTACTGGGGTCTACGCCATATATCCTTAATTGAGTATCTCCGGCTTTTCCTTCCTTGTCTGTTGCAATTATTGTAATAAGGCATTCTCCTCCGGCATTTGCTTTAACGTTAATATTCAATTCATTGGAATTAACAATTGTTGCTTCTGCCACTGTAGGATCTGAATTATCTCCAATGGTGAACACCAGATCTGTTCCATCTTCTTTATCAAAGAAAATAGTATCCAGTTTAGCATAAATTGTATCCCAATCTGCCTCTTTTGGGTGAGCTAAAAAAAGTGGTAAGGCTTTCTTAGCATAAGGGGTACTATTAACATCTCCAAAATCGATTTCTATATCGGTTGGATTAGTAGCCATAAAGCTCTCTATAAGCAATTTATGATCAGAGAAGCTACCGGTATTATCACCCGGAGTTTCAAAATATTTCCATGCCATTATTCCGGCATAACCATTGTTATAGGCATAGGTATAGGGATCGGCAGGTACACCAGCTACAGTTCCTCCTCCTTCTGTTAAAGGAGAAAATTCTCCAATAACAACAGGTTTATCGTTGATCCCCATGTCGGTAGGATTTGTTGTAAATGGATTTGTTCCTCCACCATAAAAGTGTCCCTTATAAAAGTCAAGAGTTCCATCGGCATCTCCACCGGCTGCAATTAATGCTGCATCAGAGCACCAGTTGGCAATGTTCTGAAACTGACCCATGCCCACGGTTACATTAGCGGAAACATCCGTTCTGTGAATAGCACCTGCAATCAGATTAAAGAACTGTTGTTTTTCTTCTTTAGTAGGCTGTACCATTCCATCAGGAATTGGATTGTCAAAATTCGCATATTCTGGTTCATTCATTACTTCCCAACACATCAAAGCCGGATGACCTTTGATATTCTCTACCATTGGAATTAAAGCATTATCTATATAAGCCTGGGTAAATACAGGATCTGTTACTAAGTCGTAATTTCTCTGAAAATTAGCCTCACCGGCATTGCTTTTAAAGAGATTGTGCGTGAATAAAACCAGATTTACTGTTATTCCCCTTTCCTGTGCCAAATCAAGGGCTTTCTTAATAGCTACCAGAGCTTCCGGCTGAATTCCCGTACACATACCAGTTTCATCAAATAAAGGTGTATTTACCGTATGTGTATGTAACCACCAGCGAATGGAATTAACTCCATAAAAGGCCATTTCATCTAAGGCATTTATATAATTTGCCTCATAAGATGTCCAGTCTATTAATTCCGTTCCTCCATAACTTAGCCACGCCAGATTCATACCATTTGCAAAATAATTTTGCCCCATTTGAGTCTGTAGTCGATCATTTGCCGGAGCTTCTTGTCCTATTGAGAACCAGTCAAATTCTACTACATCACCTGTTCCTGTCTGATTTACATCAAAATAGATGGAAATTTCATTAATTTTTGATAAGTCATATACATCTACGCCTGACTCCATGGTAGATGCAATGTCTATTGAATATGTGACAAATTGCCCTGATTTATCGAGTGTTATCTGAGGATGGCCGGCGGTTCCCCATTGATCCCAATTTCCGTCAACATCTCCAAATTTAATGACCATATTATCAACCGTTGTTGTACGGGCACGGAAAGATACCACTGCATTATTTGAAAAATCCATGGGTGATTCCAGAAACTTTAGTCCAAAACCAGCCCATGTAGAAGCCTTATTATCGGTCACTGTGAAAATATTATTGTCCTCTGAAAAGCTGTAGTTTCCTTCATCGTAGGTGCTCCAGGGATCATCCGTTGGAATTACATCATCATCGAAATCATCAAAGAATACCTGATTAGCGATTTCAGCATCTTCAACATAGCTGCCCATGGCAAAGTATTCAAATTCTACAACGCCATCTGCACTCATCCCATTGAAATTCACAGAGATCTCATCTACCTTTGTTATATCAGTTGAGGCACTTCCTGATGCAGGAAAAGAAGCTTCATAAGTTTGAAAAGTTGTTGAGGGGGTAATAGCAAATGTCACCCTGTCATCATATGAATAGCTCGGTTGAATAATCAAACTGAAAGAAATGTCAGATTTCAACCTGAATTTTATGGTTTTTGCATCGAGGTTTAATGTATATCCTGCATTAATTGGCTTAATTCCAAAACCTTCCCAATCAGCAGTACTTGCTGTTGTAATTTGTAAAATTCCATTATCCTCTACTGCTGCATATTTTGTATTCCAGGTGAAATCCCATATTTCATAAAGGACCCCGTCTTCAAAATCATCCATAAGGCCGTTCGTTTTCTTTTCTATAGCATCGACTCCTGTTCCAATAGCTATATAGTCGATCTTTACATTTCCGGTTTTTGGTGCAACTGTATTTCTAAAGTTGACAGCAATTTCACTTACATCTTTAGTATTCGCTGTAGCAGGGAAAGATGCAATATAAACATTCTCCCCGGGCATAACAGTAAATTCCACATGATCATTCCAAACACCATTTGGTTGCATGTTTAGTTTAAACTGTATCTCCGAATTAATTTTAATTTTAATTGTAGCACCACTTAAATTCCAGGATTTGCCTATATTAGCAGGCTTTAGACCGAAACCATCCCATTCATTCTCGTTTGTAACATCAATACTAAGGACACCATTTAATTCTGAAACAGTGTATTTCGTATTCCATGTAAAGTCCCAAACATTATGAATGACATCATCATCAAATTCATCTAAAAAACCGAAACGGGTCATTAGCTGAGCTTGTGCTGAATATACTCCCATCATGAAAAGCAGTATAGCCAGCATTACTTTTACAAAGTTGATTTTTTTCATTTTTTTCATTTTTAATTAGACATTTTAGTTAGAGCCTGTCTGCAAAGTCAGTGTTTAGTTTAGAATATTTTGAGGTCGAGCCTTACGCTCGTTAGAAAGAAATCGGACATTATGGAAAAACATTAGTTAGTTGTGAATTTTTATTTTCAAGCTAACGGAATGTACCTCGCCCCCGTACCCTCATGCTGGTCCTCATATTTACCTCCTTTCTGTGTTTTTATGCCGCTTCGCTGAGCCTGTTAAGCTCTTCCCAAGCGTCTGTGTAAAAAATGTTGTTTTATATATTTTAATTATCATTTTAAAATCAATATAAGGGTCCTTCTGATATAACAACATAGTCAATATTCGCTTCAAGAGCCACACCATTTCCAGCATTTCCTGTTGTCATTTCGATGGACACACCTGTCATGTTACTGAAATTAATTTTATCTCCGCTACCATCCTCCCTCGCTGTCTGCGCTCTGATATTTGTTGTGATAAGTTTCCATTGGCCACTTGTATTTACTTCTCCAAGATTATGCACGTAGCGTGTTTCTCCTTGATATGCAATCACATTCAAATAAGATGATTTATTCCCGGTATTAACCCAAAAAGAAATATGGGGCGCATTAAAGTATTTTAATTCTTCTTTATATTCCCCTGAATACTTAATAGCTCCGATGATTTCATTTTGTGCGGCTACGTTTGTTACCTTAATTGTCTGATAACTATTTCCCTCAAAAGAATTTATTGTAGAGCCATTTAGATTGGATTCAATGGAAGAAAGAGCAGAAGGATTTGGGTTGAACCTATTTATTCCATCTTCAAAAAGATATAGTGTGTCTGTAATCATTAACGGGCCATCAGTAATCATTACCTCATCAACACTTATTTCGAAGTAGCTTCCAGTGGGAATATCCCCAGTAGTATATCCTAATCTCATGTATTCAAAGCTGCCATTAGGAGAAGGTTTGCTTGGGCCCTCTCCCTCCCATCTTTCCCACCTTAAATCGTCAAACTTAAATGATTTCCATTCCCACCCGCTGTTCTGAAAAGTAAAATTAAACATACCGTGAGTGCCATACTTTACTCCATCTTCGGTCATTACAACAAACTGAAAGTATCCTTTATGATTGTTTGTATTCACAAGGAAAGTAACATAAGGTTCATTAAAATTACTTAGATCGATTGGCTGAGAACCATCAGGCATCTCTGTTTGCTGTATTCTTCCCAAATATGCCCAGGAGGATCCGCGAGGTGTTTCAGGAGTCTCTGGCACGCGATTAAGCATAACTGTATAAAAATTACTACGAATCATATTCACACCTTCTGCCAGGTTAATACCAGCAACTGCAGCTGTTCCAAATTGCGCTTCTTCATTATTGAAGATGGGTTCCTCATCAAAGTTCCATAAAACAAGTGGAGGCACGGGATCATAAGGTTGGGGGTCAATAACAGCAATTTGTTTAGTACTTATACCATTGGCCGGGATAAGGATTTGTACGGATTCAGCAATAGGAATGAACTCGAGTGTAACTAAAGAGTCAGGAATAGTAAAACCAACGGTAAGCACTGTGATTTCAGTTGGGCTTGCATTGTCTTCTTTGACCGGCAATGTTACAGTAGTGGTTTCTCCAACCAATCTCACAGCTCCTATCATGTCAACATTATATCTGCCAAGTTTAAAGCGCCGTTCTCTCTCAATGAACTCAGGATAGGAAGTTACGGTGACATAGGGATAAATTGGCTGAATCTTTTTTTCAAGTGTTGTGCTTCCCCCGTAAATATCTTCGATAAAGAATGAGCTTTTTAATGAACGGCGTGGTAATGCAAATTCTATGGTATCAATAAAGATTGTTTCATGCGCACTACTATCATATATACCTAAATTATCTATTTTAAGATTATAGTCTTCAATAGAATTTTTGCCAAGTTTCAACAACAATATATCATCGAAATTTGTGCCGAGCAGAGTTATCAGACTATCAATTTGTGCACTATCGGGAAAGAAGTCGATCATTGAGACTTGAGGATACATAAGGCTATTTTCTCTAGAACTATTTCCAAATAATTCTTCAGGAGTGATAATATATTTATCCTGGCAAGACCATATGAAGCACATTGCGACTATTGCTGCAACAATACTGCTATATTTTAGCAAAGGTTTGTATTTCATTGTATCATTTTATTTATCCTGTTCATAAATAATAATGTAAGCGTGGTTTAGTATCCAATATTTTGCGTTAGTCCCCACCTACTAACTTCTGTGGCCGGTATTGGTAAAAGTGGTATATATGTTAATATACCCTCAAAATTTTCAGCATTGAAACACTTTTCTCTGCACTTCTCTTTAATATTTAAGGTTGGCAAAGCATCTAAGTAACGTCCGGTACGAATTAATTCCCAGTATCGCAAACCTTCCATAGCCAGTTCAATTCGTCTTTCACTCCAAATAGCTTCCAACAAATCACGCCCGGCAAGGCTAAGATCAATAGGTGGAATATATGCTTCGCCGGCTTCATAGATTTCATACTCATTCTCCCCTACAGTACTTCCCTTTGGTTTAGTAGAAATGCGCGCTCTATTACGAACCTCTTCAATTCGCTGAATTGCCAATGAATTTCTATTAGTATAATAAGCAGCTTCTGCATTCATTAAAAGAAGATCAGCATACCTAAACGTCCGAATATTTGCCGGACTATCCTTTCCGTCTCCAGCCGGCCTTAATGCCGGATCCAAAGCGGCTTTTCTGCTCAAATATGGTGTTTCGCTAGCAGCATACCATGCTTGTTCAACACCATAAACCATGTCACCCTCTTTATATACTGTACATGGTAATCGAGGGTCTTTTTCACTAAATTCCTCAACTAAATCTTCGCTTGGATTATTAAATCCCCATCCCCAATATTCTCTGTTACCTTGAAACACGCTTACCAGTGAACCTCCCATAATTGCACCCCAATCTTCACCAGCAGGATTTTCTTCACATTGTATTTCGAAGACAGATCCTGCACCATTTTCACCATCTTCTTCAAAAATTTTTGCAAAATTGGATGCCAATGCATACTCACCAGATAAAATAATTGTATCTGTATGGGCGTACACTTCCTCCCATGTATGATTGTTTGTATTATCGCAACCAAGTTGATACATTATTGCTCGTGCCAGGTAAGCCCTGGCGGCACCAGATGTAGCACGTCCCATATCTTCCGGTGAATATTCACTTTTTTGCGGCAGATAATTGATTGCCTGTTTTAAATCTAATTCAACTTGCAAATAAACCTCTGGCATAGAAGCCCTTAAATATTTTCCCTGATCCGACTTTTCCAGTGGTTCTGTAAACAAAGGCACACCACCAAACATTCTCACCAAATAAAAATAATAGTATGCCCTGAGGAAGAGGACTTCTCCCTTCAATCGTAAAATAAGATCTTTATCGATAGTTGATTTATTAAGATTAAAGAATGCTGAATTACATCTATATATTCCCGCATAACAGTTGCTCCAGATCGTTGTTACCTTATCAACCTGATCACTTGCCTGCCATTCTTTCATTAATTGGATTGATTTTTCATCAGATGCTCCTGAACCGCCTTTCAACGCATCGTCGGTTAATATATCACCAACCATGAATTCTGCGAAATGTCCAAGATAAGAAGCACTTGTAGGATCAGTTGGGAAAGGTCCTTGTCCCCATGTTAGCACATCATAACATGCATTTATAGCTAAAACTGCATTGTCTGGATCATTGTAAAAGGCCGCTTCATTATCTCTTCCAATAGGTTCTTCTGTCAGGAAATCTGTACATGAAAAAAGGAAAAATATGAAAAGTATTGTGAGTATTTTAGCGCTATTCATTTTTGATGTTTATTTCTGGTTAAACTATTAAAAGTTCACATTTAAGCCCATTATATAAATTCTGGCATGAGGATAAGTACCCATATCGATTCCCCTGTTAAAAGGATTTGAGTATAATTCTCCGATTTCCGGATCCCAACCCGAATAATTTGTTATTGTAAAAAGGTTATTTGCTGAGATGTATATTCTTAAAGCCTTAAAGTGGATTTTCTCAAGCCATTGCTGAGGCAGCCTGTACCCCAACTGAACATTTTTCAATCGCAGATAGGATGCGTCTTCAACCCATATATCGCTAAAAGTAGCGATGTTGTTGTTTGGATCTAAAAAACTCATTCGATATGTATCACTATTATTTGTAGAAGTCCAGCTATTCAACCTAGATGTTCGTGAATTTTCTATTCCATCGGGATTCATATTATTGAAATTCATGGCATTAACAGCCTCATTTCCTTGAGATCCCTGAAAAAAAAGTTTAAGATCAATTCCTTTATAATTGACGCTGCAATTAAATCCATAAGTAAAAATGGGCAAAGGACTTCCTAATTTCACTCTATCGTTTGCATCAATTACATCATTTCCATCAGTATTCACAAACTTCACATCTCCTAACTGAGCATTAGGTTGAAAAGGTTCCCCGTCACTGTTTACATAACTATCTAATTCTGATTGGGTATTAAAAATGCCATCAGTTTTATACCCATAAAAAAACCCCATTTCTTCTCCTTCATCAGTTCTGGTTAAAAAGGTTTCCAGCTTACCAATTTTTCCGCCTTCTATTATGCCCGCACCCCCAAGGTCAACCACTTTATTTTTAATAAATGATATATTAAAACCAATATCAAGATTAAAATTACGTTCACTTTCAGCAAAGCCTCTGTATAAGCCTGCGAATTCTAAACCCGTATTCGACATACTGGCAGCATTATCGAATGGAGCTCCGGTTCCAAAATAGTATGGGACAGGTGTAATTACAAGAATATCTTTGGTGTTTTTGATGAAGAAATCTATTGTCATATCAATTTTATTGCTCCACATGCCAAGGTCCATTCCAATATTCGACATTTGGGATGTTTCCCATCTTAACTCTGGGTTACTCATTGTTGTAGGCATTCTCCCCTCAACCAGTTGTCTGTTAAACACATAAATTTGATTTGGAGTCATCGTTGACACATATTGGTAATTTAACACACTTGCCTCATTGCCAACCTGTCCCCATCCTGCGCGCAATTTAAGTCTGTTGATGATTTCTACATCCTGCATAAATTTTTCCTGATATATATTCCATCCGGCTGAAAATGATGGAAAATAGCCCCACTTATTAGCCCCTGCAAATTTTGAAGACCCATCAGCCCTAAAGGTCACAGTGATTAGATATCTATTATCGAAATTGTAATTTATTCTACCAAACGACGACATTATTGTTTGTCTCCACAACAAATCCGGGTCGGTAATAACAGAAAAATCGGTTTTATTTTTTGCTGAAGAGAAAAACTGACTTGAAATATCTAACGGGATATCATAAGCTCCTGATCTTACATTTGTAGATGTCATTTTCTGTGTTTCCATTCCCAGCATTGCACCAATGCGATGATTGCCAAAACTTCTTTTATAATTAAAATAGCCTGACCACAAATAATTAGTTTGAGTTATTCTTTCATCATACATTTGGCTCGGATTTCTTAATTCCTTTGTAGAAATAAAAAATTCCGGTAAATATGTTATGCGTTTAAAAGCATCATAATCATGGCTGTATTGTGTCTTGAATGTCAGGTCCTTCCACATCTTTATTTCTCCCCAAACATTTGTTACAAAACGATTGGTATAACCATTGTCAAATTGGGCTTCATAAACATTGCGTGCCGGATTGTTATTTACCTGAGCAAAGCGATCGGCTCCCCAGGTATTTGAAGATGAGACCCAAACATCAGTAACAGGATCTGCACGCAGGGATGAAGTAAGTACTCCTGTGTATAAATCTTTATTGATGTATGTTCTCTCACCATTATACATTGTGAAGCTGACGCCTCCTTTCAGCCACTCTATAAATTGGTATTCGGCATTTGTTCTGAATGACATTTTTTGAGACTGACTGTTCTTCACAATACCTTCCTGATTATTATACAGGAATGATAAATTATAAGATGATTTTTCTGCCCCACCTGTAATACTTGCATGATAATTTTTGGTGAATGACCGACGAAGTATTTCTTTTTGCCAATTTGTTCCAATATAATTGTTATCGATTAAGTAATTCAGTCTGTTAACTTCTGTTAGCATGCTTTTACCGAATGTTTCCGGATTCTCTATTGAAAAGCCATCATTTGAATATGCCATCAATCTAAGTTTCGCATATTCAGTGGCATTACACATATCAATTGTCTTCCAGGCTTCATTTACCCCTGTATAAGCATTTAATGATATTACAGCATTAGCTCCTTCTTTACCTCTTGCTGAAGTAATAAGTACTACGCCATTTGCTCCACGTGAACCATAAACAGCTGTTGCAGATGCGTCTTTCAATATTTCGACACTCTTAATATCACTGGGAGAAAGAAAGCTGATATCATTTGTAGGCATACCATCTACAACATAAATCGGATCACTGTTATTTATTGTTCCGACTCCCCTAATCTTTATTTTGATTTCATCGCCTGGTTCTCCTGATTGTGCGGTGACCAGAACACCTGATGCTCTCCCTTGCAAAGCTTCTGCCAGATTAACGGTACCAATTTGGCGAAGATTTTCAGACTCAATTTTCGATATTGATCCTGTCACATCACTTTTGCTCATAACACCATAACCAACAACAACTATCTCATCTAAAGAAAGCATATCTGGTCTCAGGCTTATAATAATTTCCTTTTGCTCCTCAAGCGTAACTATTTCTGTTTCGTATCCAATATATGAACATATCAGGTTCTGTTTCCCCTTTGGTATTTCAATGGTAAACTTACCATCTATATCCGAAGACGCCCCAATTTGCGTTCCTTCAATAATGATGGTGGCACCGGGTAAGTTTTCACCCGTATTTTCATCTCTTACAATACCATTTAGTATTCTATTTTGAGCATTACTCAACAGTGTTATTATTCCTAATAAAGCTATAAACATTAATTTTTTCATAATATATCTGTTGAAAAGATTTCAACCCAAATATTAAATCTCCAAATAGTTATTTGTACAGATTATGTGGAATATCATCTTCAAATAAAATCAATTCACTATTTCTAAATAATTTAAAGTCATTTACTTCTTTATGTCCTTCATATGGAGCGAAGAAATGGTTTTCAATGTCTTCAGCATTTCGCCAAACCATAACATAGCTTATTCCTCTTGTTTTTTCATTTTCTTCCAGACAAGGCAATAATTCTTTTGTAAACCAATTTGGTGTCAGAAGTCCATAATCTCCTGTTTCTGACCATGCATAAAGTTTTCCCCTTGCCTTTGCCAGGTCAGCTATTATCTCCATTGCGAGAATTGCTTCTTTACCTGTCTGCTCTTGATATTTTATCCTATAATGATCGAAAGCAAGGATATCAACATATGTATCTCCGGGATAACGTTTAAGGTAATCCTCTTTGCTTTTAAATCCTGCAGCTGGAGAATAGCAGTATATTAAATTATGTAAACCCCTCTCGTCCCTTAAAAATTCAACTGTTTGTTGGAAAAGTGTCTTGTACTGATTCTCTGAACAATGCTTCTCGCCCCACCAAAACCAGCTGCAAGTATTCTCGTGATATGGTCTAAATATTATTGGTATTGAGACACCATCTTTTGTCTTTAAAGTAAGAAAAAAATCAGCTATTTTATTTAAATGGTTTTTTTGATTCTCATAGAACGCTCCTGTTTTTAATATCATTGAAACAGTCGGATTGATGGTGTCATTTGTGTCAGACCATGAATCTTTGTTTGAAACAGGATTAAACTGGTGCCAACTAATCGTTATTACACCCCCTCGCTCATACCCCTCGATAATAAAATTGCGCATCTTGTTGAACGGCACAGAATCAAGGTTCTTATCCCAACCCATTTCCAGGCCTCCAATTTCCCAGCCATATAAAGCAGGATATGATCCGGATGATAT